>CAMWSZ010000286.1 GCA_947177005.1 uncultured Clostridia bacterium
CTATGCGGGGATCACCCTACTGGACGGCCCATCGCAGCACATCCACAGCCCCGCACTCAAAGTGATTGTCAACACCGCTTTTCAGGACCAGCGTCACGTCGTTCCCGCGGCCCAGACTGAATGCCCGGCCATTGTCCACCCGGCACACGACGCCCCCCAGCGAAAGGGACGGTGCGCCGATATTGTCTGTCAGGGCGATCCGCCCGCTGAAGGGCTCTTCATTGGCGTCCGTTCCGGTCCCGCCGGAGACGGCAGTCACCTTTTCCGTCAAAATGCGGAGGGTGCGGGACGTCTGCACATACATCCAGTCCCGGTGCTCCTCCCCGCCGGTCACGCGGAAGGGATTGGGGTACATCGCCACCTCCTGGAAAGCGTTTGCACGCCGGTTCCAGCGCAGGTAGGCGTAGCGGGTACGGGCCTCTCCGGACTTGCCGCGGCCCTTGAGGGTGACGGTGTGGACAGGAGCCCCGCTGTCGCCCCTGTTCAGCCACAGCCGCAGAGGGTCCTGCTCGTTCAGCTCCATTTTTGCCTGCTTGCCGTCCACCGTCATGGCGGAGATGCTGTCCCAGCCGGGGAGGAAGGTTTTCCAGACGATGTCCAGCGGGTCCAGCGCCTTCCCCTCCGGTGCCGTCACACTGGCCGCGTGGGCGGCAAATGACACGGCGCCGTCCAGCACCACAGGGATATTCAGGGTTTGGAGGGTTCCGTCCGCCTGCTTCTGCGTGACTACCGCGCCGCCGGTCAGGTACAGGGTATTGCCGCCGCCGGTCCTGTGCAGGCTGCCAAACTCCAGACGCCCGCCGCTGAGGGTGAGCGACGCCCCCGGCAAAAAGCGGAGTTCTGCGATCCTCCCCGCACCAGCGGCGCGGGCCGCCGTATGGCCGACGGTAAGCGCCGGAATATTAACCTCCCGAAGCGTCACTGTACCGGAACCGTTCAGGACAATGGCAGGGCCGTCCCGGTCCGTTCCACGGACCGTCACGTCCGCCGTACCGCTGACGGTCAGGACATTCCGGGCGGTGTCGAAGGACACGCCGGACAGGTCGCGGCCCGTTACCAAAACCGTTCCGTACTGCACAGCGGCAGTTTCCGTGGAGGCGTTTTTGCCGGACGCCGCGGCAGCACCTCCGGCAGTGCCGGAGGCATTTGCCGCATCCGCAGCAGCATCTGACACGGCGCTCTGCGGCTCAGGCGCGGCATTCTGTGTTTCCGGCGCGATGTCCTCCTGCTGCGCGGGGTTCCCGGCGCTTTGCAGCATGTCAAACAGCGACGGCATCACCAGCATACTCAAATCAATCCCGTTCAAATTGCCCAGAAGGGCCAGCGCGGAGAAGTCAACGGCAGAGAAATCAAGGCCGTCCAGAAGCAGGGAATTGGCATCGTCCAGCAGGAGGCTGGTCAGGAAGTTCCCCAGACCCGGCGCGGTTCCGTCCAGAAACTGGGTTTCAAAATCTTCCATGCTGGTAAACGCGCCGTTTGTCAGCTCCGCAATGGCCTCATCCACCGGTACGCCCTTCGCTACCTGTTCAAACAGCTGCTGCAAGCCGTGCAGCGCATCGGTCTGGGAACAGTTTTCGGGATCGCCGGAGATCACCGCCCCCAGATACAGCGCGGCAGTATAGGCCAGCGCGGGATTATCCTCCAGAGAGCTGTTCGAAACGGCATCCAGAATATCCGCACCGGCTGCGGTTTTGTCCAGCCCCAGCGCGGACAGAATCTGCCCCGATGTGAGAGAACCCAGCAGAACGCCTCTGACCAGCCAGTCGGGGAGCGCCTGCTCCTGCGCACTGTCCGCCGCCGCATCCTCCGCTGCCTGCAAAGCTGCCGCATCCTCCGTACCGTCATTCAAAAACAGCTTTTCCCCGTTGACGGACGCACTGTCCAGCATCCGGCCGATCTCATCCCGGAGCTGCTCCAGCTCCTCCTGAAGCGCGGCGGGATCACCGCCGTCAAGCGCCTGTTTTGCCAGCTTTGCCATACGCTCCAGGCTGTCCTGCACCTCATCCAGCACCGCCTCGCCGGTTTGCAGCGTCCGGTAGTTCTGACGGAGCTGGCTTTCCAGACGGCTTACCTGGTCCATTAGCTGCCGCAGGTTTTCCGGCGCTTTCGCGTCCGCCGTTTTGCTCACGCTCTGGGCGGCGCTGGCGGCGGCCGGCTTTTCCGTCCTGTTCATTTCCAGGGAATTGGGCATACGGAACCCTTTATATCTGCGGATCGTCAATGCATCCATTTACTGAAATCCTCCTCTCATAAAAACGCCGGAAGTACGGCAGTGTTTTACAGTAAATATCGGCAAACTGCCAAAAAAAATAAGAAGGAATTATCCGGACGCCTTCGGCGGACAGGAGCGCGCACGGAAAAAACGCCGGGGACCGTCAAAAAACAGCCTCCGGCGTCCGCGTATGGACAAAAATAAAAACCACGCATGACAGCGTGGAGTCAAGTAATTACCGTCAGGTCCGAAAAGGGACTAGCGGTCACTGATGATGACATCACACCCGTCAAAAATCATATCGTCAATGTCCGGAATTGCCCTAAGTCTTCTCATTATCTACACTTCCTTTCCTGTGGGTTGTCAACAGCTATTATACCATAAATTCACGTGAATGCAATGGGAGATTTTGTCGGTTTTGCGCAAATTTTTTTGTACAATATAAACGATAAAAAATTAACAAAGAAAAAAGTCCGCCAGGTTTGTACGTCCCTGGCGGACATTCTAAGGATCTCAGTGTTCTCCTGACGCCATTGCCACTGGCTGCCCCTGCAAAGACTGGTACAGTCTTTCGGCGGCCTCGCCGAAGGCCTCGGCGGAAAAGCGTTCCGCCGACTGTAACGCGGCGTTCTGCATCTTCCGGCGCAGGTCCGCGCTGCCGCAGAAGGTTTGCAGGCAGCGGGAGAAGGTCTCGCCGTCCTCATACTGCCAGCCGTTGATTCCGTCCTCCACCACGCCGTCCACGCAGCTGTCCCGGCGGCACAGCACCGGCACGCCTGCGGCCAGAGCCTCGAAATAGGTAAGCCCCTGTGTCTCGCTGGTGGATGCGGTAACGAACAGATCCCCCAGCCGGTAGTAATCGGGGGCCTCCTCGTGGGACACCATGCCGGTATAAATCACGGACAGACCCAGTTCATGGGCGCGTTTCAGGGCCTTCTCACGGTCCGGGCCGTCGCCCACCAGCAGCAGCGTGATATCCTTCCGGTTGGCACCGGCGATCTGTTCCATCAGCGTCTCCAGATTTTTTTCCTTGGCCATGCGGCCCAGATACAGCAGAATTGTGTGGTTTTCCGGGATAGCCCATTTCCGCCGCAGCGCCGCGAGACGTTCGGGGTCCGCGCCGTCCCGGAAGGCCCGCAGATCGACGCCGGTGGGGATGACCTCGATCCGGCAGCGGACGCCATACCGGCGCAGAAGCTGCTCCACCTTCCCCGTGGGGGCGACGATGCAGGCGGTGCGGCCGCAGATCCAGCGGGAGAAAGCGGTGACGACATACCGTCCCACCCGCTGTCCCACCCGGACGCTGGGGACGAAATAGTGGGTATAATCCTCATACACCGTGTGATAGGTGTGGACAATGGGCACGCCCAGGCGGTTGGAGAGGGCGGAGGCCACGCGGAACGTGCTGAACTCGCATTGACTGTGGATCACATCGGGCCGCCAGGCGGCCAGTTCCCGGAGCAGGCTGCGGGTGCGGTTCATTTTCAGCCGTGCGCCGGGGTAAATGCGGTTCGCGCTGACAGAACCCATATAGTATACCGCTCCCTCCTTATAGGAGTGAATGCTGTTGGACAGAGTGACGACCCGCACCTCATGTCCCCGCGCCTCCAGTTCCCGCCGCAGCATCAGGACAGAGGTGACAACGCCATTGATGACAGGCTCATACCAGTCAGTCGTAATCAATATTTTCATATAAATCCTTCCAGCAGAAATGTCATTGCCGGTCCCTTGACCGCTCCCCGCATTATAGCGAATCTGTCCGGCAGTAGCAAGGGATATTTGTAATGTTTAATAGAATTATAAAATTTTCATAAGGAACGCAGCCGTGCGCGAACCCTCTGCCGGAAGCGGACAAATGCAGGGAGCCCAGTGAGATTTTGCAGGTCTGTTGTACTTATTATGCAAAATTTTCGGAAAACGCCTTGATATTTGTAGTATCTGCCATTGAAAATGCAAGCATAATGTGATATGATTGCAAAAACGAAAAGTCATCCGGAGAAAGGAGCTGCAAACAAATGATTTGGAATGAAAACCATGAAAACGAGTATTGTGAGATCACCCCTGCGATTTTGGCGTTAAAGGAGCAGTGGGAGAAGGAAAACTACATCGACCCTGCGCTGTATAAGGAATACAACGTCAAGCGCGGCCTGCGCGACGAGGACGGCCGCGGCGTGCTGACGGGCCTGACGCGGGTAGCGGAGATCCAGTCCTATAACGTCACGCCGGATGAGCATATTGTTCCCACGGACGGCGTCCTTTATTACCGCGGCATCGACTGCCGGCATCTGGTGACCGGCTCAGAGAAACGGGGCCGCTTTGCCTTTGAGGAGGCGGCGTATCTGCTGCTGTTCGGCAAGCTGCCCACGCAGGCCCAGCTGGATGATTTCTGCGGCCAGCTGGCGTCGTACCGGACGCTGCCCACCAATTTTTTCCGGGATATCATCATGAAAGCGCCCCCCCGGGATCTGATGAACACCATGCAGATGTCCATTCTGACCCTGTAC
>CAMWSZ010000287.1 GCA_947177005.1 uncultured Clostridia bacterium
GCTGTCCAGCGCACGGACGCGGGCGGTCTGTCCCTTGTTGCCGTGGATCGCCAGCGCCGCAATTCCGGCGCGGCCAAGCTCTTTTACGACGCGGTCCGCGCCGTGCTTGGTGTTGGTAAAGACCAGCACGCTGTCCAGAGACTGGTCCTGCAAAATGTGCCGCAGCAGGAATTTTTTGTTGCACTTGTCCACCTTGTACAGACGCTGCTCAATGGTGTCCGCCGTAGAGGACTGCGGGGCCGCCTCCACCCGTACAGGATTGGTAAGAATGGTCTTGGAGAGCGCGGTGATCTCCGGCGGCATGGTGGCGGAAAACAGAAGGGTCTGGCGTTTTTCCGGCAGTTTTGCGATGACCCGCCGGACGTCGTGGATAAAGCCCATATCCAGCATCCGGTCCGCCTCGTCCAGAACGAAAATTTCGATATGGCTGAGGTCGATGTACCCTTGATTGCAGAGGTCGTTCAGGCGCCCCGGCGTGGCAACCAGCACGTCCACACCCTTTTGCAGGGCTTCCACCTGGGGCGTCTGGCCCACGCCGCCGAAAATGACCGTATTGCGGACCGGCAGATATTTACCGTACAGGTCAAAATTTTCCTTGATTTGCAGCGCAAGCTCCCGGGTAGGTGTCAGCACCAAAGCCCGGACAGGGCGGGGGTTATGTTTGCTGGGACGGTTCTGCAAATATTGCAGAATTGGTATGGCAAACGCGGCGGTTTTACCGGTGCCGGTCTGGGCGCAGCCGGTCAGGTCGCGGCCTTTCAGCACCGGCGGAATGGCCGCCGCCTGAATCGGGGAGGGGGCGGCATACCCCATATCGCCGACGGCGCGGAGCAGCTGGGGAAGAAGATGTAATTCTTGAAAAGTCATAATTGTTTGATACTAACAGTCTGGGATATCCAGTACATACCTCTCATAAGCGTTGATAATTGTAGTGTTCCCGCGCTGAAGGACGCGGGTCAGGTTGGCGTTGTAATTGGCGTGGACATGCCCGTGAATCAGGTATTTGGGCTGCCAGCGGTCCAGGAAGGGGAGGAAACACGCAAAACCCCGGTGGGCATAGTCCTCCGCGTCGCCGTAACCCTCGGCGGGGTTGTGGGTGACGACGATATCCACGCCTTTATTGCGCCACAGTTGGAATTGCAGTTTTCGGATGCGGCGCTGCATCTGCCGTTCCGTGTACTGATGCGGCCCGCCGCTGTAGGCGGCGCTGCCGCCCAGCCCTAAAATGCGCAGGCCGTTCACGCGGATGATCCGGTCCTCGATGCAGTCGCAGCCCTCCGGCGGATGGCGGTCATAGGTAGCGTCGTGGTTCCCGTGAACGTACAGCAGCGGCGCACGGCCCATTGTGACAAGAAAAGACAGGTAATTGGCGTTGAGATCGCCGCAGGAGATCATCAGCTGGAACTCGTCCAGACGTCCCGGCTGATAGTAGTCCCATAGATAGGGGCTTTCCTTGTCGGCAACCAGCAGGAGCTTCACAGCAGCGGTGCCTCCTTTTCCGGGGGGATCTGGTCGCGGTACACGCCCTGCAAACGGACGATAGAGCGGGACATAGGCAGCAGCTCCGGAAAAATCGGGATGCCGCCGTCCACGTATTCGCACAGCCAATCCATATACAGAACTTCCTCCGGGGAGAACCACTGCTCCCCGTCGTTCCGGACTTTTCCCTCCTGGTCACGGATTTTCTGGCGGAAGGGTTCAATGGAGCCTTTGATAATGCCGTCCTGCAAAAAGTTCACCAGCTGGCGCACGCCGTCCGGCAGGTCGGGGCTCAGCAGCACATCCACGACGCGGCTGCTCATGCCCCACCAGTAGTTCACCGGACGGTCATCCTTGGCATTGAGGGTGTCCCAGCCGCCGTTGAAGATGCTGCGGATGATTTTCACATAGAAGTTGCCCCAATGCCAGTAGGGGGAGGCCAGGGGACGGAGAGAACCGCCGGAATCGATATGGCACAGTCCCCAAGGCTCCTGCACGCGGTCCGGGGTGGGGAGGTCCCGGTTGGACAGGACCGTCACGCCCTCCCGGATAAAATCGCCCATTGGGTCGGGGCTGACGCAGGACCATTTCAGCTGGATACGGGCCCGTGGATTGGTCAGGCGGGCCCCCAGAGCGAAGGCGTTGATGCTGGCCGGAACCCCGAAGATCGGGTTGCTGGCCACATAGCCGATGCGTCCGTCGGGGCTCATGGCGCCCGCAATGGCACCAGTGATGAATTTGCTCTCATAGATGCGGCTGTAATAGGTGCGGACGCCTGTGTAGGGCATGGACACGGAGCAGTTCAGGATGCGGACGTTTGGGTACTTGACGGCGGCCTTCCGGCAGGCGGTAATCAGGGGCGGGGTAGTGGCGAAAATCACCTGCGCGCCGTTTTTGACGGCGGTCTCTATGGCCTCCTCCGCACCGGTGCGGACGCCGTCGAAGACATGGACGTCCACCTTCTCGCCCATGACCGCCTCCAGATACTGCCGGCCCAGGTCGTGGGCCCGGGCCCAGTCGCTCTCCTCGGGACGGCGTTCGTTGATGAACGCCACGTTCAGGTGGCCGGGGAACATGGCTTTAAAGAGGCGTCCCAGTAAACCGGCCCCCTCTTTTTCCTCCGTCTTGGACGCCGTGCTGTCCTCCGGCGGCGCGGTGCTGACGGCAATGGGTTCGGGGCTGGCCAGGACCTTCACATCCGGCCAGAGGGCGGTCAGGGTTTTCAGCAGCTCCTGAGAACTGGCGGTTTTCAGCATATCGAAGGGATACAGCCGCAGCCACAGCAGCAGAGCGTCCGCCTCCGTAATGGGCAGTTCGCCGCCGCCCAGCTTCCGGAAGGGGGCACGGAAATAGGTGAGGCCGGAGAGGAAATGCTTTTGATCCTCCTCCGTCCAGACGTGGTCCGGCTCATAACCCAAAGCGGCCTGCAATTTGGCGAAGCTGCCCAGACGGGTAAAGGATACCTGATAGAGCCCGCTCATCTGATAGGAGGCCATAAATTCATAATAGATCCGGACCACCGGGTCCTCCGACCAGCGGGGCACCACCCGGATGACATAGCCGGAGACCGTAGGGGCGCCGTAGCTCTTGAGGACGCTGACGCGCTTGTTGCCCTCCTGAACATAGAAGCGTCCGAAATATTCATAGCAGCGGATAGGGTCCCGGATACCCTCGTCGCCCAGATGAGCCGTACAGAGATCCATCCATTTGTAGCCGAATTCCGAGTCCGGGTCCAGCAGGGGCATAAAGTTTTCGGCGAAGGCGGAGCGCCGCCCGGCGGTTTTGGTGCCCACGATCAGCTCTGTGGGGATCTCGATGACCCCCAGATCCACCCGTCCCGCCACCATAGAGTCGTCCGGCAGGATATCGTCCAGGACCTGCGGATAGGGATAGCGTCCGTGCAGAACGCTGTCCTTATAGGCTTTTTGTCCCAGCTTGAGCGCTTTGTTGTATTGTTCTACAGCTTCTTGTCTGCTCATACAGGTTCCTCCTTATCCGCGCTTTCCGGCGGATTTGATCCGATAAGATTTTGACTGATGATAGGACATTATAAACAAAGCGGTCCGCAAACACAAGCGGAAGCGAGCGCAGAAACAGAGATTTTTTGCCCGGAAATTCGCCGCCGGACGGTAATATTACATAAAAACGGCTGTCAGCGCCGGGCCAGAGCGCGCCAGAGCAGGGTAACGATCTGACCCCGGGTACAGGTGCTGTTGGGGGAGAAGACGGCGGGTCCGGTGCCGGCAGCGATGCCGTTTTCCGCCGCCCAGTTGACCGCCTGCGTATAGGCGGCGGGCACGTCGGAGAACCCTGCGTCTCTGGACGCCGCCGGACTGCCTGCGGCTTTCCAGAGAAATTCCACTGCCTGCGCCCGGGTACAGGGATCTTTCGGGGAGAAGGTGCCGCCGGACGCTATTTTCCGTCCGTAGGCCCACTGTACCGGCAGATAGTAAAAATCACTCTCCGACACATCGGAGAGGTCGGACCATAACGGCTCCGGCTTTCCCATAGCGCGCCAGAGAAATGTAATGATTTCCCCCCGGGTGCAGACGTTATCCGGCGCAAACGTCGTAGCAGTGACGCCGTTGGCGACGCCCCGCTCCACGGCCCACAGCACCGGCTCGTAATAATAGGCGTCCTGACTGACATCAATAAAGGGGTTTTGGACTGCCGGACTGTCCGTCCCGGCGCTGAAGGATACCGGAACCGGAAGAGAAGAGGAATCCGTCGAACCGCTGCCAAGCTGTCCGAAATAGTTCAGGCCCCAGGTCCAGACAGAGCCGTCGCTTTTGACGGCCAGCGTGGAATTTTGGTTCCCGCAGACCGAGACAACACCGTCCATTACTTTGACGGGAACATCCAGATTGCCGGTGGAACCGCTGCCCAACTGTCCGTGATAGTTCCAGCCCCACATCCAAAGGGAGCCGTCGGTTTTGAGGGCGGCTGAATGGTCCCAAAATCCGCCAATAGCGGCCACACCGTCCAGAATCTGCTCCGGAATGCTGCTGTATTCATCCGGCGCACCGGTTCCCTTTCCGGCGCCCAGTTTTCCGTAAAAGTTCCAGCCCCAGGTCCAGAGGGAGCCGTCGGTTTTGAGGGCGGCTGTACAGCTCCAGCCAAGGTCAACGGCGGCCACGCCGTCCATGACCTTGACCGGTACTGAGGAATCGGTCAGCGACAGATTCCCCAGTTGTCCGTACTGATTGCTGCCCCACATCCAGAGGGA
>CAMWSZ010000288.1 GCA_947177005.1 uncultured Clostridia bacterium
ATCCGAGACGCGAATGAGTCTCTTTGGCTGGGAGTTGTGTCTACGAGCCAGGCGGCGAATGGGAGGACGGCCGGCGGGAGCTGGAGGACGCCTGGCAGCAACTGGAGGACGCCCGTAAAAAGCTGGAGGACGCCCGTGATGAGCTGGACCGTGCCCCCGGTGAGCTGGAGGATGCACGGCGGGAGCTGGACGACGGCTGGCTGGAGTACAGCGATGGCCGGGAGGAAGCGGACCGGGAGTTTGCGGACGCGGAGGAAGAGCTCACCAGCGCAGAGCGTAAACTAAACGATGCCTATGAGGATTTAAAGGACCTGAAGCACGCCTCCACCTATACGCTTACCCGGAATGAAAATGCCGGGTATGTCTGTTTTGAAAATGATACCTCTATTATTGCAGCCATATCAGTGGTTTTCCCGGTATTTTTCTTTCTGGTCGCCGCGCTGGTGTGCATGACCACCATGACGCGCATGGTGGACGAACAGCGCACACAGACCGGCGTTCTGAAAGCCCTCGGCTACAGCAACGGCCAGATCATGGGGAAATATCTGTTTTATTCCGGCAGCGCGGCGCTTATAGGCAGTACAATCGGCTTTTTTGCCGGTTCCTGCGGCCTGCCCTGGATTTTCTGGGAGATCTACGGTATCATCTACGGCTTCGCACCCCTCCACCGCGTTTTCCTCCCCGGTCTGATGCTGCTGTCCTTCGCAGCGGCGCTGCTGTGTTCAATGGGCGCAACGTATCTGTCGTGCCGGTTGGAACTGAAACGGCAGGCAGCGGAGCTGCTGCGTCCCAAGACGCCAAAGGCCGGAAAACGGGTATTTTTAGAGTATATTGTTCCATTATGGAAACGTTTGAGCTTTCTGCACAAGGTCTCCGTGCGGAACGTTCTTCGCTACCGGAGCCGTCTTGTCATGATGGTTCTCGGAATCGGCGGCTGTACCGCCCTGCTGGTCACAGGATTCGGAATCCGGGACTCCATTCAGCATGTGGCGGACTATCAGTTCGACGAGATCGAACTGTTCGATTATGCCGTCTCCTTTCAGGACCCGCAGACCCCGCAGTCCGCGGCGGAGTATCTGGTCCGCTGCGGCTGGGAACCGCAGGACGGTTTGCTGGCCTGCAACAGCAGCATTGATATTCTGACGGAAAACGGCAGCAAAACCGTCTATCTGGCGGCACTGACGGACGATTCGCCGGAACGCTTCATTTCCTTCCACAGCGGCGAGGCTGTCATTCCCTTCCCCGGTCCGGACGAGGCGGTGCTGAATACCGGACTGGCTCAGAATCTGGGGATTTCGGCGGGGGATACAGTCCGTCTGCGGGATGAGGAATATGGTACAATTGAGGTGAAAATCACCGGCATTATGGACAACTACGTGCAAAATTATGTCTATATTTCGTCGGAATGCTATGAACAGCAATTCGACGAACAGCCGGAGTACAACACCCTCTATGTTTTAGGCCATGCGGACGCTGACCCCTACGAGGAGGCCGCACGGCTTCTGGATGCCGGCGGCGTGGGCAGTGTGACCGTCAATCAGGCTACCCGGGACCGGATCAACAATATGCTCTCCAGTCTGGACTATATTGTGGTGGTTGTAGTTGCCTGCGCGGCGGCGCTGGCGTTCATCGTGCTCTACAACCTGACCAACATTAATATCACCGAACGGGTGCGGGAAATCGCCACCATAAAAGTTCTGGGCTTTTACCGGAACGAAACCGCCGCCTATGTTTTCCGTGAGATCAATATTCTGTCTGTTCTGGGCAGTCTGGCCGGACTGCTGATGGGCAAAGCCCTGCATACATTTGTCATGTCGCAGATCCGGATCGACGCCATGTTTTTCCCCAGCCGGGTGACCGCGGTCAGTTATCTCCTGTCTCTGCTCATGACTATGCTCTTCACCGTTGGCATATCATTGGGAATGCGGCCAAAACTGCATAAAATTGATATGGCGGAATCCCTGAAATCCATTGAGTGAATCCCAAACAGCCGCATTTATAACAAGCCCCGGGACTGCTGTGGTCCTGGGGTTTGGTCTGTATGTTTGTCTTTTTACAGTGCCGCTAAAACCTCCAGCAGAAATGCCCACGTCCTCTGGACAGACGCAACCGACATTCGTTCCCGTGGGCTGTGGATATCCACCATATCAGGACCTATGGACACAGCGTCCAAGCCCGGCAGCTTATCGGCCAGCAAGCCGCACTCCAATCCCGCATGAATCGTCTCCACCACCGGTTTTTTCCCGTACTGCTTCTCAAAAATCCGGATCATCGTCTCCCGGAGGCGGGAATCCTTCCGGTACTCCCAGGCGGGATATTCCCCGTGCTGGCTGTAAGACGCGCCGTATTTTTCCGCCGCGGCCCGAATCTCCTGAAAGAGCCGTTCCTTTTCGGCCCCGGAGGAGCTGCGTACACAGAAGCTGAACCGCAGTTCCCCCTTTTCCAGACGCAGAACGCCTAAATTCAGGGATGTCCGAACCTGACCGGGCAAATCCGGCTCCATGGATTGAATGCCGTTGGGCGTCTCCCGGATCAGCTGGAGAACGGTCTGGCTGTCTTCTGCGGAGAGCGCCTCTTTGCCGCCGCTGCATTTCATCACCAGATACCAGTCCGCGTCCTGTGGAAAATTGGCTTTCCACTGTTTCACCCAGTCTGAAATCTTCTCCTCCGCCTCTTCCAACTGGCTGCCGGTCAGGAGCACGACCGCCTCCGCACGGTTTGGAATCGCGTTGTCCTGCTCTCCGCCGTGCAGGGAGACTATACGCAGTCCGGGCAGCGTGGACAGATAGTCCGCAAGCAGCCTGTTTGCGTTCACGCGGCCCTTGCCGATATCCACGCCGGAGTGTCCGCCCTTGAGTTCGTTGATGGTTATGGTACAGGCATTGCCGTTTCCGGGCGCGGTCTGCATCGTCTTTGCGATATCGGCCCGCGCGCCTCCCGCACAGCCAACCGTCAAAATTCCCTCGGCCTCGGAGTCGATGTTGATAAGGCAGCGGCTTTTTAAGCCGGAAACGTCCAGAGCATTGGCTCCGTCCATACCAACCTCTTCCCCTACGGTAAACACCGCCTCCAGCGGCGGATGTGGAATCGTACCATCATCCAAAACCGCCATTGCCATTGCTATCGCAATTCCGTCGTCGCCGCCCAGGGTCGTCCCGCGGGCCTTCACCCAGTCCCCGTCCACATAGAGATCCAGCGGGTCCTTCAAGAAATCGTGCTCCACGCCGTTGTCCTTGACGCAGACCATATCCAGATGTCCCTGAAGCATGACGGCCGGGTGATCCTCATACCCCGGCGAGGCATCCTTCCAGATGACCACATTGCCCACCGCGTCCCGGCGGTGCCGCAGGCCCCGCTTCTCCGCGAACGCCGCCGCCCATTTGCTGGCGGCCTCCGTATTGCCGGAACCGTGGGGAATGCGGCTGAGCTCCTCAAAAAATTCGAAAACCTTTTGCGGTTCCAGTCCAGCCAGAATATTTTTCTCCATCATTTTCCTCCCGGTTTACAGCAGGTGTACACCGTTTGCGGCACAGGTGTCAAGCGTCTCCTGATCCCAAAGACTGACCTGTACCTCGCCGATATGGCAGCAGCCGATCATCAGCATACAAAGCCGGCTCTGTCCGATACCGCCGCCCATTGTCAGGGGCAGCTCGCCATTGAGCAGCATTTTGTGGAAGGGCAGCTCCCGGCGTTCATCGCAGCCGGCCAGCTTCAATTGACGGTCCATGCTCTCCTCGTCCACACGGATGCCCATGGAAGAGATCTCAAAGGCGCGGCTCAGCGTATCGTTCCACATCAGGATGTCGCCGTTCAGCTCCCAGTCGTCGTAGTCGGGGGCGCGGCCGTCGTGCCGGGTGCCGCTTTTCAGGGTCTTGCCGATCTGCATCAGAAAAACCGTCTTATGGGTGCGCATAAATGCGGTCTCCCGTTCGCCGGGGGTCATGCCGGGATACAGGTCCTCCAGCTCCTGGGTGGTGATGAACGTGACCTCCCGCTCCAGCTTCACATTGAGCTGCGGGAAAGCCCGGCGCAGGGCGTCGCAGGTGTCGCACACCGCCCCCACAATGGACCGGACCGTATATTTCAGGAAATCAATGTTCCGGTCCTCCCGGGTGATGACCTTCTCCCAGTCCCACTGGTCCACATAAATGGAGTGGAGGTTGTCAAGCTGCTCGTCGCGGCGAATGGCGTTCATATCGGTGTACAGGCCGTTGCCGGGGTAGAAGCCGTAGCGTTTGAGGGCGAGACGCTTCCATTTTGCCAGAGAGTGGACCACCTCGCCAGCAGCTCCAGCTACGGCGGAGATATCGAAATCCACCGGGCGTTCCACACCGTTGAGGTTGTCGTTCAGGCCGGAGCAGCGGTCCACAAACAGCGGCGCGGATACCCGGCGCAGATTCAGGGCAAATTTCAGGTTCTCCTGAAAACTGCTCTTCACAAATTCAATTGCCCGCTGCATATCGTAGCCGGTAAGCGGGGTCTGGTAGTGTTCGGGAATGTAACAGGTATTCATAATATTCCTCCTTAAAATTTTAGCCTCCCTATCATACACCATTTCCCGGGAAATTGCACGAAAAATTTCTGACCGGACGTCACAAAAGAATCCCTCTTGGCCCCGCTC
>CAMWSZ010000289.1 GCA_947177005.1 uncultured Clostridia bacterium
TTTTACTCATAATGATTCTCCTTCATTAATTATTTCTGGCGCGATTAGTGACAACTAACTTCTTTGGATATTATAATCCCCTCGGAGAGTATCTCTGCAGGGGATAGGCGCCAGAGTTAGTTGTTGCTAACCACGAAGCAAACGATAGCATAGGCGGCAAGTTTTGTCAAGAGTAAATCTTCAAAAACTAAAATTTTGAAAAAGCCTCTTGACAAGCTGGATAGATTAGATTATACTTCTGCCGTCGAGGTTAGCTCGCGCTAACATAGCCGCGACATTTATTTCACCGCAATAGTTAGCGATTGCTAACTATTGCGGATACAGAAAGGAAGATGACTTTTGCACCGTATTCGCTCCAAACTGGCTACCTTGGCCGTGTGCCTGTGTGTACTGGCCGCAGCCGCCCTTGTTCCTCCCGCTTCCGCCGCCAACAGCGGTAATCCCTGGTATCAGCCGTATATGGATGCTTTTGAGCAGAATGGCTGGCTGGAGGGCATCGCCGCTGACAATCTTCAGCCTGACGACTCTATCAACCGCGCTCAGTTTGCTTCCATTGTCAACCGTGCGGCGGGATTGACAGAAGAAAGCGGAAAAATTGCAGATTACACCGACGTACCCGCAGGCAGCGCTTACCGCGCTGATCTTGCAAAAGCCCTGGCCGCTGGATATATGAGCGGCACCAGCACCACCAAGATGTCCCCTGATTCGCCTCTGACCCGGCAGGATGCAGCCGTGATGCTGGCTCGGCTCATGAACCTGCCTGCGGCAGACATGGCCGTTTTGGAGAAGTTCAGCGACAGAGCCGATATCAGCGGCTACGCCCGTGAAGGTGCCGCCGCCATGGCTGCCGCCGGATATATCAACGGTGACGGCGGGAAATTCAATCCGCTCAAGCAGCTGACTCTGGCGGAAGCCGTTACCATGCTTTACAACGCCCAAGACGCTCTCGGCGGTAATCCCGGCCTGGAAGGGTATCATTTTGTGCTGATGAACATCCCCTATGCCGACTTCTATGCCGCCGACGTGACCAATGATATTCCCGTGGACGCGGTATCCTCCGCCACGCTGAATAAGCCCCGCACTGGCACACTGGTCAGTGGTTCCTACCATGTGGACAGTGAGGGTACGGACATTACCGGCATCACCTTCCCGGTTGCAGTACCTGACGGAATGAATCTCTCTGCCTATACCGAGGTCACAGACAGCGACAGCGTAGAAATCACTGTCACCAACCGCGGCAACACCTCCACTGACACCTACAGCGGCAAGGATGCTCTGTTCCAGAATGAGAGTTACGCTTATTATGAACTGGCCTCCAATCCCGCCTATTATAAGGTCCTGACAGCAGGTACGGACGGCACTCTCTCCTTTGGCAAGACGGTCGGTACGGCTAAGACATTGACTGGTGTTGCCGCAAAGTTGACCACGGAAACTACCTATGGTGATTATCAGGTTTCCGTCAGCGGTCTGCCGGAGATCAACACGGTCTACGCTGTAGTGCTGGAGACAAAAGAGGGCGGCAGCTACGGGCTGCGGCACCTTGAGAACGTCTGGCGGACCAGCGAACTGGCCTGGTGTACTGGATTCACAGAGAGCGTTCACAACTGTCCCACCTCCTCTGACCACTACAAAGCCATGATGGGCCAGACAATCACGCAGATCACCTACTATACCGAAAACGGCATCCTTACTTTCCCGGTGGAATTGTATGTCCCAGTGAAATTTGAGCAAACGCTGGAAGCTGCTGAAGCGGCAGTGGCAGCGGGAAAAACAACTCTCACCATGACCGGGTTCCCGCAGGATTATGAAGCAGTCTATACTGTAACAGACCCCGCGGGAAATATGCGGGATACCTTCTCCTGCGACGGTACTGTTCTGACTTGGACAGCGGCATCCGCAGGGGCCAACACCCTGACTGTCTCCGATAAACAGGGCAAGTATGCTCCTTATAAGGCGGAATTCATCCTGACTACCGAAACGACTCCCGCTGTGGCAGCGGATGCCGGGCTGGTTAAGGCGGATGGTGCGTCTGATACGGATTTTGCCTGCTATCTGGCTTCGATCACCTCTGTAAAAGTGAATGATACAGATTATGTGGCTACCGGCCGGGGTGCGATGGCTGTCATTGGCAAGGACGGCAAAGTGGATTACTCCACTGCCGCATTCACAGAACTGGCTGGTCAGACAGTAACGATCACGATCACCGCCCAAGGCTACAGCAATGATCTCGCCCTGACGGTGAAAGTCCCCGACACGCTGCCCGAAGCCCAGCGCGGCGGCAACGGCGGTCACTAAATACGCGTTCCTCTTTTCCACTTTCTTATGCCCCGGGCCGCGTTAATATGGCCCGGGGCAAATTTTGTAACAGGTGGTGTGATAGTTGATATTATTGATTTCTCTCGCGCTGGTAGAAGTGTTTCTGCTGCTGTGCGCAAAGCCATTCAGAAAGTTTCCGGGCCTATTCTATGGAGCTGCCGCGCTTGTTTCAGTGGTCGTAACTGGGCTGTACTGGTCCGCTCCGGATGGAATTTCCCCTGCGATGCTGAACAATTTCCCACTCTGGCTGGGGGCTTTCGGTACAGCCTGCTTTATTGAGGTCATGGTAGTGGGAGCTTTGCCCAACGGTCATCCGCTGATGAAGCGCAACATGCCGGTCCGGGGCGAGTTGTCCATCTTTGCCTGTTTGCTGACGCTGGGCCAGAATCTGAGCTACGGCAAGAATTATTTTACCCCTGGCTATCTGTTCACCGGTCCGATTTCCGCAACGAAAGCCGCCGCATGGGTCAGTGTCGTGATGATCATATTGATGCTGGTCCTGACGGTGACTTCCATCAAGGCAGTCCGGCGGAAATTTTCTCCGAAGCGCTGGAAAGTTCTCCAGCGGTGGGCATATCTGTTCTACGGTTTGATCTACATCCATGTACTGCTGATGAATGTTCCAGGCTTCCTGAAAGGACGCACCCGCTGCGGCTGGACACTGCTGGCGTACAGCGTGGTATTTCTCTCCTATGGGATCTGCCGTGTCAGAAAAGCACTTCTTATGCGCAGCGGACGCTCGGCAAAACTGACTGGAACCAGTCAGCTGGCAGCCGCAGGAATTGGCGCTGTGCTTTCTCTAATTTTGGTGGCAGGATTGTATCTGTCCATACCAAAAGCCGCATCCGTCCCTGTTGTACCGCAAGGTCCTGAGACAATCAGCCAGAATAGCGAAAAATATGCAGACAACCGCCAATTGGAAGCAGAATCCGAGCCCGAACCCGAGCCCACGCCAGAGAAAGAGCAAGAACCAGAACAGGAAATAACGCCTGTCACAGATACCTCCGAACTGGATGATCCCCCCGCAGAAGATATTATGCCGGAGCCTGAGCAAGAGACAGTTGAAGCCTCGGAGCCAATCTCGGTGCCTGCTGCCGAACCCGAGCCAGAGCCGGAACATGAACCCGAGCCAGAGCCGGAGATACCTTCTACGCAAGAGCCAGAAGCAGAAGTGCCTGCTCCGGAACCCGAACCGGAACCAGTCTTAAAATATCAAAACGGTACGTTTACCGGTTCTGGTGAGGGATATTACGGCAAGGTTACCGTATCTGTGACAATTTCCGATGATGTGATTACCTCCATCAGCATTGACAGCTACATAGATGATGATGACTACTTCGGCGATGCCCAAAGCGGCGTTGTCTCCGCTATCCTCTCCACACAGTCGCCGGACGTGTCCGCCGTCAGCGGAGCAACTTACAGCTCCAAGGGAATCATGGCCGCTGTCCGGGATGCGTTAGCACAGGCGGAAAATAATTAAGAAAGGTTTCTGTTCATGAAAATTTTGCGTATTCTTTCCGGCCTGTTGGTTTTTCTGCTGCTTCCCGGTTGCACTTCTGCGTCTGTGCAAAAGAATGATGAGCCTTATACCGCCCAGATCTTTGCTATGGATACAATTATGAATCTGACCATATATGGCGAACATGGTCAGGAAATGGCCAGTCAGGCGGCACAGCGGATCGAGGAATTGGAAAAGCTGTTTTCTGTGACCGATGAAGGCAGCGAAATCTATACCGCTAACCACAATAGCGGAGCTGAGATTCCACTCTCCATGGATACCGCCGTGCTTCTGGAACGGGCATTGGAGTTGTGCGGCAGTACCAGCGGAGCGTTGGATGTGACTATCCTGCCGATTCTTCAAGCATGGGGATTTACCACAGGCGCATACCAGATCCCGACAGACCTGGAGCTTGCAGAACTATTAGAGCAGGTAGATTACCGCAGCGTTTCTCTGGCAGGAAATGTTCTTACCTTGCCGCAGAATATGCAACTTGATTTGGGCGCGGTGGCAAAAGGCTATACCGGCGATCAACTGATGAAGCTTTTCAAGCAGAATGGAGTGACATCCGCCATTGTGGAATTGGGCGGCAATGTCCAGGCTTTGGGCGTAAAACCGGACGGGTCACCTTGGCGTGTGGGCATCCAGTCCCCAAAGGGAGATGGTTATGCTGGTATCCTGGAGATTGAGGATAAAGCTGTCGTGACCTCCGGTGGCTATCAGCGGTATTTTGAACAGGACGGAAGTGTTTACTGGCACATTCTGAATCCCGAAGATGGCAA
>CAMWSZ010000290.1 GCA_947177005.1 uncultured Clostridia bacterium
GGAAAAGGCAATGAAACAGGCATCCTTATCTCTGTAGAAAACTCCCATCGATCCTTTGGAGACAAGTGGTTTCCCCTGGTCACATCTATTCTGGTATACTTGGCGTTCTGGAGCGCCGCTGTTGATATGGCGGGAATGTCGCTCAACGGGGCGACGCCGCTTGGGATTGGACTGGCACTGACGGTCCTGCTGGTCTTGTTTTCACAGGAAAAGTTTCTCCCATGGCTGATATTTTCTATGGGAACGCTTCTCTGTTTCGCGATGTTCCGAAGCGGACTTTGGGACGGACTGAAACTGCTGGTCAATCGGTTTTTTGAGGCCAGCCAGCAGCAAGAAGCGTACATTTACCGGATGCTCCCCGTGTCCGTCGGAGAGGCGAAAGAGGCGGATTGCATCCGTGCCGCGCTGCTGTTTCTTGGGACCATGACCGCACCGCTCTGTGCCGCGATTGGTAATGGGCGGCGCTGGATCGCGTTAGCAGTGTTTTTGCTGGCAGCAATGTTGGAGGCTTATCTGGGCGTTTCGCCTTCGCTCTGGAGTGGGATCGGATTACTGGCTGCTTTGGGGCTGTCGGTATTGGGACGGTCCAAGAGCTGGCGGAGTATTTTAATACGAGCCGCGCTGTTCCTGGCGCTGACAGCGGGAATAGCGGCTGCGGCAGGAGCTTGGACCGGAGAAAACCCCAAAATCTCTATGTGGGAGGAAAGCATCCGGGACCAGATCGCCCTTGAGACGATAGCCCATACCGAGCATTGGGAGCCGGCAGAGACACTCCCGCCGCCTCAAATGGAGCAGGAAGATGCTTTCTACCGCGAGGAGGACGCCCTCAGCGATGTGGGCGGCGATACGGACGAATGGGCAAAGCGCCTGCCATTCATTTTGTTGGTCGTGGTAGTGCTTCTGGTGTTGTTCGTTCCATCCATCCTGGCGGACATCCACCGCTCACAGGTTGCCAAAAACCGGCAGGGGCTGGAGGACCCGGACAATAATGCGGCAATCCGGGCGATGTTCCTCTATGCGTTCTCATGGCTGAAATTAGGCGGTCTGCAAATGCAGAATGTCCCTTACAGCGCCTATGCTGGAGAATTGGGGGAACGCTTCTCTGACGCCTATGCCGCCAGTTTCCAGAATGTCCTCCCTCTATGGCAGGGGGCCGCATACAGCCCTCACGCCATGACGGAGGACCAGCGGGAGCAGATGCGCAGCTTTATGAACGAAACGCGGGATACCGTCCTGGCCGGTATGAACCGCAGGGAGAAGCTGGCAGCAAAATATATCCACGCCATGGAATGAGGTTAATGCTATGAAGAAAAGAGCCAGTATATTTTTCCTGGCAGCGGTGCTTTTGCTGGCTGCCGGGTGCCGGGTACGGGAAATTTCTGATCCCGCGCTGGCTGATACGGTGATCGAAACTTCCCAGTCTGTGCCAGAGCTACCGGAGGAGCCGGAAGAGCCGGAAGAGATTCCAGATGAGCCGGAACCGGATACATCCCAGGAGCCGGAAGAGCCCCAAGAACCTCCAGAACCAGAGGAATCTCAGGAGCCGGAACTGGAGGAAGATGAAACTGCGGAGGATACCCGGCCAGACAGAGCAGGAACCGTCAGCAGCGCTGGCGCAGAGATGCTCCATGAGACGGTCATCCTCGGTGTTACTGTGACCTACGACTCCAACGGTGGCGAGAGCGGCACTGTCAGTACATCTGTGAAACCTGAAAGTCCCTACGGCCCCCAGCCCGACGCAGTTCGGAGGGGATACACTTTTGAGGGTTGGTACACCAGAGCGGACGGCGGAGAGCGCGTGACCAGCGAGACTATCGTAACAGAGACCTCCGACCACACCCTGTATGCCCACTGGCGGGTCCGCGAGGCCAGCGTGGTGACGTTCGACGCAAACGGCGGCAGGATCAAGTCCTCGGCAGCACGGCTGGAGATCTCGGAGGGTGACCTGTTCGGGGAACTGCCCGTACCCATCCGGGACGGCTACGATCTGGACGGCTGGTTCACCCAACCGGAGGATGGAGAACAGATCCTGGAAACGGACGTTTTCGGCGGAGAGGACAGTCTGACGCTGTACGCCCATTGGATTTATAATCCTTATAAATTCTGGTCCTTCACCCTGAAAAACCGGACGCAGCAGATTTATATGTGCCAGCAGGTGGGAATCTACTACGAGGGAGAGACAGAGCATGTGACGGACAAAACATGCCCGCTGGTGTCCTCCACCGGTTCTTTCAACATCGCGGAAAACCGGGATGATCCCAACGTGACGGACGACTGGGTGAAAGCAAAAAAACCGGACGTAGTTCTCAAATGCGTAGCCTCGATTGGAGATGCTCCATCGGCCTATTCCTCTATGTCAGCCCGTTTCCCGGATCAGAAGATCATCATCGTGACCTCTGATGCAGTACGGGGCGATAGTTCCACGGTCCTGCTCAGCCAGTTGACTTTGGCTAAGGAACTGTATCCGGACTGGTACGATGATGTGGACCTGTCCCTCGCGGCTCAGGAACTGGATGTAACTGTGGAATCGGTCTATATCGTATAAAAATGTCCAGAAATATCCCCGGGGGCGGGTTGTAGACCCATTCTGGGTTTGATATACTGTGGTTCATCACAGACTGCCTGTGAATTTTTACAAAAGTGAGGAATGTTTATGAAGAGAACTGCGAGTATCCTGCTGGTCCTCGTCATGATGCTGTCCCTGATGGTTCCTACCGCTTTTGCGGCGGACGACTATAAGGGCAGCACTGTGATCCTGTATACCGGCAACCTACGGGGCGATGTGGACACCTACGCACAGATCGCCGCTGCCAAGGCGGACTACGAGTCCAAGGGCGCGGACGTGATCCTGGTGGATGCGGGCAACTACCTGCAAGGTACCGCCGCCGCCAACTATGACCGGGGCGAGACGGTTTATGACCTGATGAACGCCGCCGGGTATGACGTGGCCGCTATGGGCCTGGCGGAGTTTGGCTACGGCGAAGCCAGTACCGGCTATGTTTACCACGGCAACGTCACCAAGTACTACACCCAAGCCGAGCTTCAGAAGGGCGCAGAGGCGCTGACCTACAACCAGAACCGCGACGGCTCTGTCACGGCTGACCGTGAGGCGCGGGATGCTGCCAAGTTTGCCGCGGTCGCTGCCAACGTGACCGGCGAGAACGAGTTCTACGCTTTTGACGCCAGCACGGTTGTCACCACCAAGTCCGGCCTGAAGGTTGGTTTCTATGGCCTGACCGACTCCGCCGTGGCGGAGAACATCCAGGATACCTTCGCCGCTGGCCTGACCTTCGCCAAGCCCGAGGCTGTGAAAGTGGACGGCTGCGATGTGACCGTCTGTCTCTCCAATGCCGGTGTTTCCGGTGAGACCTATGGTGACATTCTGATCGAAGCCGGTACAGCTAAGACCGTTGGCGCATATGTCATCGATAACGCCGCCAAGACCGTGACCAAGGAAGAAGTTACCCTGTCCGGCAGCAATGAAACCGTTGCGGCCCTGGCTGCCGCCGCTAAGGAGGCCGCCGGCGAAGCGGTGGGTAAATCCAAAGTGATTCTCAACGGTGCGGACAGCGTGAACTGGAATCGAGAGTCCAACCTGGGCGATCTGACCACTGACGCTCTGGTGTGGTACGCCAAGAATTACATTGACGGCATTGACGCTAATCTTCCCGTAGTCGCCATCCAGAACGGCGGCAACTGTGACCACTTCCTCTACACCGGTGAGATTGCTGAGGTGGACCTGTTGAAAGCACTCCCCTTCTCCCCCATGGGAATCGGCGTACTGAATGTGACTGGTGAGCAGCTGCTGGAGACCATCGAGGCCGCTACTCAGAGCGAGAACTGTCCAGGCTTTGCCCAGGTGTCCGGCCTGACCTACACACTGAATACCTCTGCTGAGTACGATGCGGGCGAAGCCTACGGCAACTTCTTTGAGGCGGATTCCATCAACCGTGTCACCATCACCAGCGTCAACGGTAAGGACTTTGATCCTGCCGCCACCTACGCACTGGTCTGCGATAATTTCCTGCTGAATGGTAACGATACCTACTATACCCTGAAAAATGTCAAGGAAGCTGAGGGCGCTGTTTACGTCAACAACGGCAATGGCGTGAAGGTCCGCGATGCGGTCGCCATGTATATCAAGGAAGTCCTGAACGGCGTCATCGGTTCCGACTATGCCAAGCCCCAGGGCCGGATCACTATCACCAACGAGGCTACCGTGTCCGAGAATCCCTTTACGGATGTGCCGGAGGGCAAATACTATACAGATGCTGTCCTGTGGGCCTACAGCAACAAGGTTGTGAGCGGTATCACCACCACTACTTTCGAGCCCGAGAGCAACATGACCCATGCGCAGCTGTGGACGATCCTCGCCCGTCAGAAGGGCGTAGATGTGTCCGGAGGTTCTCCCTGGTACGCTGCCGCCCGTGAGTGGGCTCTTACCGAGGGCATCTCTGACGGTACAAAGCCCACCGCCGACATCACCCGCGAGGAGCTGGCCATGGCACTGTACCGCTTTGCCGGCAGCCCGGAGGTGAAGGGCGATCTCAGCAGCTTCCCT
>CAMWSZ010000291.1 GCA_947177005.1 uncultured Clostridia bacterium
TATCTGGAATATCCAGCATTTGAGTGGTAAGTATATGATATTTGGAATAGCGGGGTGGCTGTCTAACGTGATGTTACTTTATGTGTCATGAGCATTGGAGCCGGGGTTGTCGGAGCCGTAGCCCTCCAGCAGATTGACAACGCCCCACACGCCCAGGTCGGCGCCCAGCGCGATCACCAGGGTCTTCAAAGTGGTAATAGCAGTAGTAAAGAAAGCCATCCATATATTCCTCCATTTCTCCGGGGATTGTCCCCGGGCACAAAAAAAGCCGCTGTATCAGCGGCAAGTGACGCTTTGGGACGTTTTGTCCCAAAGTTTATACAAAAGCGTCCGGGTCGTCCAGGTCGTCATAGTTCAGGATGTCCTCGTCCTCGTCTATGTACGTTCCGTCCGGCACGTCCGCCTCGTACACGGTGTACTGCTCATTGGGATTGAGCTTTTTCATGCGGCGGTTGATAAGCCGCTCCAGCGAAAAGGCGTTTTTCTTCTTGTCCGCCTCCGCCGTGTATCGGTAGTTGGGATGGTGTTTCAAATCGTACTTTCTGGAATAGAACGGCGGCAGGCCCCGCAGTTGCAGGATGCACCTGTCGCCGGGCATGGTGGCAAGCTCGGCGGGGGTCATAAGCTCCCGGCCCAGCCGCTGGGTGTTCTGGTTGTAGCTTTCGGACTGGCCACGGGAGCGGCCCTCCGTCTGCATGGAGATAGTGGCCTTGCCCAGCCAGTTCTCGGAAATTTCCTTGATGGTGCTGGCCTCCCGGCCTCCCAGGAATACCACGCTGTCCATGTTGCCGAGTATTGTCTCGGCGTTCTTGTCATAGATTGCTTTGCATTGGGCCAACTGCTGATAGAACAGTGTCAGGCTCACCTCGCGGGAGCGGATAACGGCCACCAGCTTTTCCAGGTTGGGGACTTGGCCCGTGTTAGCGGCCTCGTCCCACAGCACCCGGACGTGATGGGGCAGGCGGCCCCCGTGTACGTTGTCCGCCCGTTCACAAAGGAGATTGAACATCTGCGAGAACGCCAGGGCTACAATAAAGTTGTAGGTGGTGTCCGTGTCGCTGATAATGAAGAAAGCCGCCGTCCGCTTGTCGCCCAGGCGGTCAAGCTCCATTTCATCATAGCCCATGATCTCCCGGAGCTGTGGGATGTCAAAGGGGGCCAGCCGCGCACCACAGCTAATCAGTATGCTGCGGGCCGTCTTGCCGCTGGCCAGCTTGTACTTTTTGTACTGCTTGACGGCGAAACAATCCGGCTTGCGCTTTTCCAGCCCGGCAAACATATAGTCCACCGCGTTCATAAAATCGTCATCGTCCTCTTTGACCTCCATGCCGGAAATCATGTCAACAAGCGTGTTCATGTTCCTGTCCTCGGCGGGGCCCTCGAAGATGATATAGGCGATAAGGGCGCAGTATAGGAGCGTTTCTGATTTTGTCCAGAACGGATCTCCCTCCTTGCCCTCGCCTTTGGTGTTGGCTATCAGGGTATTCACAAATTTCAGAATGTCGGCCTCGTTGCGGATATATGCCAGCGATAGTGATAGGTAAGCCCCTGATATCATCTCAGGCTTTTCCCCCACTCTACACCGTGCGTGCAGCTTTCACCGCACACGGCGTGCCATCGGAAAATTTCAGTTAATGCTTATTCAATCAACCTGTTGAGAATAGTATCGCCGTGTTGTTAGTCCATTGGGCTACATGTTCAGGTCAGTGGAAACAATCCCGCTTCTTCACGCAACAGATTCAGCTTTTTAAGCTGTTTCTTGTTTAGATGCAGAATCCCAAGATACTTTTGAATGGTATCTGCCTGTGTCGCGTGTATGAGCTTGTGTACGGGTTCAAGAACTAAGACCAGGTTTTCATACTTGTCTGTGCCGCCATCTTTGCGTGGAATTTTATGGTGACAATGAATGTCAGCGACACAAAGGAAGTCTTTTCCCGTCACAGCACATTTACCCCATTGCGCAGAAAATAGAGAAATGCGGTTGTCCGCAAATTCCGCGCTTTTATCAAATAACGGCTGACGCATCATCTGGCACATCAGGGCAACATTGACCCGAAGGTTATCATGCAGTCCCTTCCTGCCTTCTGCCGTGTACTGGCAGATACTCCGCTTTCGAGCCATAGGATGTTTGTGCTGGACATAGCCAATCGGATACACCGGCTCGTCTGTTCCCGCCACATAGCGCAACATTTTGGATTTGCCGTACAGCTTCCTTTCAACTTGGGTCAGCATTCTTCCTGACCTTACAAGATTGCTCCCGTTTTCCGTCCGTAGTCGGTTGGTCAGCGTTTTCATGACCGCTCTGTGAAGCACTGAACAGTCAAGATTTACATTTGTGGCTATACGGTAGTAATTCTGGATTCCCATGACCATAAAATTGAAAAGGGAAATTTCCTCTTGAATTTTCTTACCCCTTCTTGGGTATCCAATCCGCTTTGCCTGTTTGACCAGCTTCTTTTGGGCGTGTTTCAGTTGTTTATCGTTAATATGCGATTTCACAACCTGTTTCTGACCTTTTGGGTGAACCCTGACTTTGAAGCCAAGAAACACCGAGTAACGGCGCTTGACATTGACGACTCTTGTTTTTTCTGGCGAAACTTCCAGCTTTAGACGTTCGGATAGCCATTGTGTCACCGCAATTTTAGTTTTTTCCGCGTCTGTTTTGTTCCGGCAAAATATCCTGAAGTCATCAGCATACCGCACGATATACATCTCTTTCAGCCCTGTTTTCCGCATAGGAACATAGCCGTTGCACTTGGAGTATTTGTGTTTTACAGGGTTGTCCTGCCATTGGCTGTCAATCCAGTGGTCTAACTCATTCAGCACAATGTTGGCAAGGAGCGGCGAAATGATACCACCTTGCGGTGTTCCCTTGTACGGCCTTACAAGTGTTCCGTCAGGCATTTTAATAGTCGCTGACAGTATCTGCCGCAGGACATACAGAAGGTGTTTATCCTGGATTCCCATTGCCCATATTTGCTTTATCAGCTTGCTGTGGTTCACATTGTCGAAAAATCCCTTTATATCGAACTCAATTACATAATGCAAATGAGTCAACTGCATAAGCCGGTAGGTTCTGTCGATTGCGTGTTCTGTTGACCTGCCAGGACGGAAACCGTAGCTGTTTTCGCTGAACTTTGCTTCGCATATTGGCTCCATGATTTGTTTAATACATTGCTGGATTAGTCTGTCCCAAATACATGGAATACCGAGTGGACGGGTTTTCGTTGGGTCGTAGGGCTTTGGGATGTCTTTGCGCCGTACCGCCTTTGGGCGATACCCATGTGGACTTCCTGCTACGATGAACCGGACTTTATCCACGACCTGTTCAGCTGTAAGCCGACCAATGTCACCTATGGTAAGCCCATCTGTT
Source organism: uncultured Clostridia bacterium (assembly GCA_947177005.1). Classification (GTDB taxonomy): domain Bacteria; phylum Bacillota; class Clostridia; order Oscillospirales; family Oscillospiraceae; genus Pelethomonas. Next base: position 3,374 of record CAMWSZ010000291.1, read on the forward strand.
CCAGCGGTTTTACTTCCTGCGTTGGTTTTGATGTTTCTGTATGCCAAGAGGATATTTTCACGGGTTAAGATCAGTGTCATCAAATCGGTGAACACCTCACCGTCTTTACCCCGTGCATACAGGTCATCAAATATGCCCTGCATTCCGTAATATTCCGCATGGCGCAGATTGTCCACGCATAGCAGTTTTTCTTTCTTGCTGTTTGCTCTCTCATTAGGCATAAGGCATCACTCTCCTTTCAGGGGAAAGCGTCCCTTTTTGTCTTACTCGCAATCCTTATTACGATTGAATAGCGTTCCCTTTGACTTTCCGACTAAAGCCCATTCCTCCAGCCCGCCTTTTTCGTTGGGCTATCCCAGGTTCGAGCTTCGCTTTTCAGCATCAGTTCGCACGGTTATTTGCTTTCACAATTTATCCGCGCTGCGGCAAACGAGCCGTCTGATACCTTTCCTCGTTCCGATAGCTTTATCTGTGCATTTATATCCGTAGGTGTCCGCTCTAAGCCTGTCAGCGGGAACGCGCCTGTAACGCGCTGCGGTGTTTCATAACAACCATTTTTACTTCACCGCACTGACTACATTTCTGTAACTGTACATTTCTGCACAGCGCACTTTTAGACCCTTACATTCGCGGTTTTTGTCAGTCCGTCGTAGGACATTCTCACCATAGATATTTTGTAGAACCCCGGCGTGTCATCTGCGCATCCCACCTCTGGGATGGTTGCGTGTGGTTTTCCACTTACGGCAGACTTCCGCCGCCTTTACCGAGCTGCTGACACTCACCTTTACAGTCAATGCCAGTCGGAGTATCAGGTGGAGCGTTTCAAGGCGTTACCCTCTCATTCCACTCCTCAAGCTATCAGTTGTTGCTCCCGCTCCCACGGGAACCCCGCATTTTTATTCGCTATTTGGCCTAAGTCCATAAGGTTTGTCCCTATGGAATAGCGGTTGTATGCGAACGAGTCGCACGGTTATAGTGCATGGACTTGGAAAAGTCGATGCTGTTGAATACCTTGATTTTATAGCCCTTTTTCTTTTGCAGGAAAGCACCCACCTGGTCAAGCACCCCGCCCTTGGGATCTACCACCACATAGGAGCTGTGAGCCTGGAGCAGTTGCGGGGTAAGCCAAAACCGGGTCTTGCCGGAGCCGGACGAGCCCACAACACAGCAATTCAAGTTCCG
>CAMWSZ010000292.1 GCA_947177005.1 uncultured Clostridia bacterium
GCCGTGGACTGCGGCATCAAATTGAACATCGTCCGCTCCCTCAACGGCCGGGGCTGCAATGTGACCGTCGTCCCCTACAATACCCCCGCTGCCGCCATTCTGGGCATGGAGCCCGACGGCGTGTTCCTCTCCAACGGTCCCGGCAACCCGGAGGATGTGACACCCGTTATCAATCTGGTGCGGGAGCTGCGGGGAAAAGTCCCCATTTTCGGGATCTGTCTCGGACACCAGATGATCGCTTTGGCCTACGGCGGCAAAACCTTCAAGCTGAAATTCGGACACCGCGGCGGAAATCATCCGGTCAAAGCCCTTGGCGGCAGTAAAATAGAGATCACCAGCCAGAACCACAGCTACGCGGTGGACGCCGCGTCCCTGGAGGGGACCGGCCTGGAGGTCACCCACATCAACGTGCTGGACGGCACTGTGGAGGGCCTGCGCTCCAAAACGGAACCGGTATTTTCCGTGCAGTACCACCCCGAAAGCGCGCCCGGCCCCCAGGACAGCGGGTATCTCTTTGACCAGTTTATCGCCATGATGGAGGAGGGAAAACGCAATGCCTAAAAGAACGGATCTGCATAAAATTTTAGTGATCGGCTCCGGACCAATCGTCATCGGACAGGCCGCCGAATTCGACTACGCCGGAACACAGGCATGTCTCGCGCTACGCGAGGAGGGATACGAGGTGGTTCTCGCCAACTCCAACCCCGCCACTATCATGACCGATACCACGATTGCGGATAAAGTCTATATGGAGCCGCTGACCGTCGAATATCTGGCAAAAATTTTGCGTTTCGAGCGTCCGGACGCCATTGTCCCCGGCATCGGCGGCCAGACCGGCCTGAACCTGGCTATGGAATTGCAGCGGCAGGGAATTTTGGAGGAATGCGGCGTCGAACTGCTGGGGACAAGCTATGAAAGCATCCGCCGCGCCGAGGACCGGGAGCTGTTCAAGGAGCTCTGCCTGGGACTCGGGGAACCGGTGGTGCCGTCGGAGATCGCCACCAGTATCGATGAGGGCGTCAGGGCGGCGGCGGAGATCGGGTATCCGGTGATCCTGCGCCCCGCCTTTACGCTGGGCGGCACCGGCGGCGGTTTCGCCGGAGATGAGGACGGCCTGCGCCAGATGATGCGTACCGCCCTGGAGCTGTCGCCGGTGGGGCAGGTGCTGATCGAGAAGAGCATCAAGGGCTACAAAGAGATCGAATACGAGGTCATGCGCGACGCCAACGATACCGCCATAACCGTCTGCAATATGGAGAATATTGACCCGGTGGGCATCCATACCGGTGATTCCATTGTTGTCGCCCCCAGCCAGACCCTGACTAATAAAGAGTATCATCTCCTCCGCGACAGTGCCCTGCGTCTGATCCGGGCGCTGAAGATCGAGGGCGGCTGCAACGTCCAGTTTGCGCTGGACCCCCAGTCCTTCCAGTATTATGTGATCGAAGTGAACCCCCGCGTATCCCGTTCCTCCGCCCTCGCCAGCAAGGCCAGCGGGTATCCCATTGCCCGCGTCTCCGCAAAAATTTCCGTCGGGATGCATCTGGACGAAATCATGCTCGCCAATACTCCTGCCTGTTTTGAGCCCGCTTTGGACTATGTTGTAACAAAAATGCCCCGTTTCCCCTTCGATAAGTTCGGCAGCGCCAGCAATGTCCTCAGCACACAGATGAAGGCCACCGGCGAGGTCATGGCGGTGGGCCGTACCTTGCAGGAGAGCATTTTGAAGGCAGTCCGGTCTTTGGAGGCGGGCGTCGGCCATATCTATATGGAGAAGTTCAACGACTATTCCGTCAAGGAACTGCTGGACTATATCCGGCTCGGCACGGACGACCGTATTTTCGCTATCGCCGAACTCATGAGCCACGGTACGGACCTGGGACTGATCGCCAGCGCAACCCAGATCGATATGCTGTTTCTGGACAAAATCAGCTATATCGTCCGCTGCGAGGGCGAGATAAAAGAGCGTCCGTGGGACCCCGCCGTTCTGCGCAAGGCCAAACGGAAAGGCTTTTCCGACCGTGCGCTGGCCTGGCTCTGGAAATGCAGCGAGCAGGAGGTTTTCGACCGCCGGAAAGAATTGGGCATCTTCCCCGTCTATAAGATGATCGATACGTGCGCCAGTGAGTTCGAGAGCTACGTGCCCTATTTCTACTCCACCTATGAGGACGAAAACGAGTCCGTCGTGTCGCCCCACAAAAAAATTATCGTACTCGGTTCCGGCCCTATCCGCATCGGGCAGGGCGTGGAGTTCGACTACTCCACCGTTCACGCCGTACAGACCATTAAGCAGAGCGGCTACGACGCCATTATCATCAACAACAACCCGGAAACCGTCTCCACGGATTACACATGCAGCGACAAGCTCTATTTTGAGCCTCTGACCGTGGAGGATGTGATGAATATTGTTGAGCTGGAGCAGCCGGAGGGCGTGATCGTCTCCCTGGGTGGACAGACTGCTATCAATCTGGCCCAGCCCCTGCGGGACCGCGGCGTGAAAATCATCGGTACAGACTGCGCGGCCATTGAGCGTGCGGAGGACCGCAAAATCTTTGAGCAGGTCATGCAGGAGCTGAAAATCCCCCAGCCCGCAGGCGAGGCCGTCACCAATCTGGAGGACGGCGTCCGGGCCGCGGAAAAAATCGGGTATCCCGTATTGGTGCGTCCCAGCTTCGTACTGGGCGGCCGTGCTATGGAGATCGTCACCAATGAACAGATGCTGCGGCACTATCTGCAAAACGCCGTGCAGGTGGATTCCAGCAAGCCGGTGCTGGTGGACAAGTATATCATCGGCAAAGAGGTGGAGGTGGACGCCATCTGCGACGGCAAAGACGTTTTCGTACCCGGCATCATGGAGCTGGTGGAGCGTACCGGCGTTCACTCCGGCGACTCGGTGAGCGTGTATCCGGCCTTCTCCATCTCGCAGGCGGTAAAGGATACTATTCTGGACTATACCCAGAAATTGGGGGTGGGAATCGGAATCGTCGGTCTCTATAATATTCAGTTTATCGTGGACCGTCAGGATAAAGTCTATACGATTGAGGTCAACCCCCGCTCCTCCAGAACCGTCCCCTTCCTGTCGAAAGCAACCGGGTGGTCTCTGGCGGATATCGCTACAAAGGTCATCTTGGGCGAGAGCCTGCGGGAACAGGGAATCACTGACCTGTATCCTAAGGAAAAACAGCGTTGGTACTGTAAAGTTCCCGTGTTTTCGTTCAGCAAGCTCAGCGGCCTGGACGCCTATCTGTCACCGGAGATGAAGTCCACCGGCGAGGCCATCGGCTACGACGACCGCCTGCCCTACGCGCTGTACAAGGCCATGGAGGCCGCCGGAATGCGGCTTCAGGACCACGGAACCGTACTGTTGTCGGTCTGCCCGGAGGACTTGGAGGAGGCGTTGCCGCTGGTGAGACGCTTCTACCGTCTGGGCTTCAACATCGAGGCTACAACAGGTACTGCCCTGTTCCTGAAGGAACACGGAATCCGGACCAGATCCCTTCGGGATTATACCGAGGACCCCGCCGATATTACGCAGTCTGTCCGCAGCGGCCGGACCTCCTATCTCATCAATACCCGGGATCTGAATTCTTCCGCTCATGTGAACGCCGGGGTTGAGATGCGCCGGTTGGCCATTGAGAACGGCTTGACCACATTCACCTCCTTGGATACGGTCCGGGCGCTGCTGGACGTGCTGGAAGCAATCTCCAGCCGTATCTCCACCATCGACGCCTAAACGGAAAGATTTTAGACTTTTGTAACAATCCGTGCTGGTTTTGTTAACAACCTTCCGGTAAGATAATATCTGCAAGTGACAAGACTTCTTTTTCATCTGATCCTCCAAACAATAGGAAAAAACCAGGCGGCTCTTTTGGGCCTCCTGGTTTTTCCTTTACTTTTTAACGGTCAGTCTGCAAAACAGGGATTATTGTTCAAAGTGCCTCATGCCCGCATATACGGCGGCAAAAAGTGTTTCAGCCATTACATCAACACAAACGCCCTGCGGGAGTTGATTCTAGAAACGATCAAAACGGTTGTGCCTACGCCATTTCAAATGAGCCGGAGTTTATTGAAAAGGTCCGAGCAGCGTCTGAGGTCCGGCAGTTTGAAACGGAAACTCAACAAAGCACGCAGATGGTCTGCCGAGTTGGACAGTCTGATTAAGAACCTCTATGAATCCTATTTTTCAACGCTTTTCCCCCTTTTTTTATTATATGTGATTGATACAGTACATTAGTGTACTATCTCGATGAAATATAATAAAATCAAGAGAAGGAAATGGAAGGGTAGAGGGAAGCAAGTTTGACCCTGGCATCAGAGGAACGGAAGTGCCAGGAAATACTGGCTTTGTCTGGGGAACGATCCGCTTCCCAGACAGCCAGTTCATTTTTCAGGAACTCCAAATTTTCGATTCTGCGTGCCAAGCATTGACGTGTTAAGACATTCAGCTCGATTTCGGCCATATTCAACCAGCTGCCATGTTTGGGCGTATAGTAGACCTGTTCGGAAACGATTACAAGAGATGTTGAAAGTTAAAAATGCCGCAAAT
>CAMWSZ010000293.1 GCA_947177005.1 uncultured Clostridia bacterium
AACCGCTGACCTCTTGAATGCCATTCAAGCGCTCTCCCAGCTGAGCTATACCCCCGTATTCTATTTTTCGGCATTTTTCAATCCAATTTACCGGGCGTTATTCGTTTTTTACCACTATTTGCTGAACTTTTTCTTAATTTTCTGAATTTCGATTTTGCCTAATTTTTTGATGCTCTTTGGGGTTGCTTACTGGATGTTGTGCGCTTCCAGCTGAGCTATACCCCCATCTTTATTTTTGCAACCATTGCGACCCTAATTATCATTTTTTTGTCAAACGATGCATATTGCAATATAAAAACATCTAAATATTGAATTTGTCTATTTATACTTCACATCTTCCCCTCTCCTAACGCTTTCTTTTTGTTGTTCTCCTTGGAACGATATTTACTATAGCAGATTCCTCGCAAAATGTCAAGCATAATTTTAACAAATTTCAGTTTTAATTTTATAATCCTCCCTCCTCCAATCTATCGCCTTGATTGTTATGAACTGGGGAAGCAAAAAAGTCCCTATTGTGCTGCATTTAATCATATATATCATAAGGTAGTCCACAGAAAATACCTAGAAATATAATATTACTATTATTTAGCAACCCGAAAACTTTTTCTCATACTAATACTAGATCTGGACCTCTCCGCATAAGGATAGAACAATCAAAGCGAATCAGGAGGGTTCTGCCATGCTGGAAAAAAACAAAAAAATCCTCACCGAAGCCGCAGAGCTGTTTGACCTGCCGGCGGACGTGGTTGCCGGACTGCCCCATGTAGAAGTCATGGGAAACCGTCAGTTCTATATGGAGCACCATAAAGGGATTATGTCCTACAGCGGCGAGACGATCGACATCAACGGTGATCATATGATGATCCGCGTCCGGGGGAAAAATCTGGAGCTGACCAGTATGACCGGAGAAGCACTGCGCATCCGCGGAGAAATCACACAGGTGGAGTGGGTGGAATAATATGCTGAAGCATATCGTCAATCTGGTGAAAGGACAGGTGACCGGTCGGGCGGAGAGCGGCTTCCCGGAACGGGTCCTCAACCTCTGCGCCGAATACGATCTTGTCTTCTGGGACCTGACGTGGGAATCCCCCGTCTCCTTCACCTTCTCCACCACACGCCGGGATTGGAAGCGCCTGCGGCGTCTCACCAAAAACCTGGACTGCGACCTCACCGCCGCCGACTGGAAGGGCGTTCCGTTTTTCCTCGGCCGCATCCGCCACCGCTACGCTCTCTGGGTAGGCTTTCTTCTGTCCATGTCCCTTCTGTTTTACGGCTCCTTTTTTATCTGGGATTTCCAAATTGAGGGCAATCAGAACGTCTCCCGGGAGGAGATTCTGCGGGCTTTGGAAAAACACGGCGTCACCTTCGGCGCCTATGGCTACGGCATCAACTCCTTTGACCTGCGGAATGATATCCTTCTGGAGATCCCGGAACTAAGCTATATCGCCGTAAATGTGCGGGGCTGCCGGGCGTATATACAGGTGCGGGAAGCCATACCCGCACCGGAGGTCGTCCGGAAGGACCAGCCCGCAAATACCGTGGCGGCCAAGGACGCATTTGTTACTGCCATACAGCCCTGGGACGGCGAAAAGCAGGTCCTGCCCGGGACAATGGTCAAAGAGGGGCAGCTCTTAATTGCAGGCGTTGTGCAGAGCGATTTTGGGGGCGTGCGGTACCTGCGGGGCACTGGCCGGGTCTACGGCCGGACCTGGTACGAGCTCCAGTGTCAAATTCCCCTGACCGTGCGGCATAAAATTTACTCCGGAGACACCAAAAAGCAGCGCGCCATCCTCATCGGAAAAAATCGGGTAAATTTCTATTTTAACAGTAGCATTCCGGGGGATACTTGTGATAAAATAACACACTGGGACAAATGGCGTCTGCCGGGCGATATCCCGCTGCCTGTCACCACCGTCACCGAGGAGCTCCGCCCCTTTACCTTACAGGAACAGGTTCGCCCGGAGGACGAGGCGCTCCGTCTGGCCGACATCATCCTGACAGCCCGGCTGGCGTCCTGCATTCAGGAGGGTACGGTACTGAAACGCTCCCTCTCCAGCCAGACTGCCGGCGATACGCTGTTGGTAACGCTCTCCGCCGAGTGTGAGGAGCAGATTGGCAGGCTTGTCGAGATGCCATAAAAGGAGTATGCTTATATGGAACAAAGGATAGAAATTGAAGGATTGGAACAGGCGGCGAATATTTTCGGCTCCTTCGACGAAAATATCCGTCTGATTGAAACCGAATTTCAGGTGGCCGTCGCAAACCGGGACGGCGAGCTGCGCATCAGCGGCGATGCCGGGGACGCCGCTCTGGCCGCCAAAGCCATACGCGCCCTGCTAACCCTCTCCGGCCGGGGGGAAAATATCGGAGAACAGACGGTGCGGTATGTGATCGGTCTGGCCCGGAGCGGACAGGAGGACAAGGTCAGCGAGCTGAATCAGGATGTCATCTGCATCACTGCAAAGGGCAGGCCCGTGAAAGCAAAAACGATTGGACAGAAGCGGTATGTCAACTCCATTGAAAAAAATACCGTCACCATTGGCGTCGGCCCCGCCGGTACGGGTAAAACCTATCTGGCAGTGGCTGCGGCGGTGTCGGCGTTCCGGGATAAGCAGGTCAACCGGATCATTTTGACCCGCCCCGCCGTGGAGGCCGGGGAACGGCTGGGATTTCTGCCCGGCGATTTGCAGAGCAAGGTGGACCCCTACCTCCGCCCCCTCTATGACGCCCTGTTCGATATGCTGGGCGCGGAGACGTACCAGAAATATCTGGACCGGGGCAATATTGAGGTGGCGCCCCTGGCCTACATGCGCGGCCGGACGCTGGACGACAGCTTTATTATTCTCGACGAGGCTCAGAATACCAGCCGGGAACAGATGAAAATGTTTCTGACCCGTATGGGCTTCGGCTCCAAGGTGGTCATCACCGGCGACGTGACCCAGATTGACCTCCCCACAGATAAGACCTCCGGTCTGAAGGAGGCCGTCCGGGTGCTGAAAAACGTGGAGGGCATCGGGATCTGCGAGCTGACCAGTCAGGATGTCGTCCGGCACGTAATGGTGCAGCGGATCATCAAGGCGTATGACGACTACTATAACTACAACAACAAGAAAAAGAGGTAAGCTATGGCAAAACGCCACTATATTCCTGTAACCGCTGATGTGCCCGGCGTGAACGACAGCCTGAAAGCCCTCATCCGCAGGGCCGTCCGGACCGCATTGCAGGCGGAGGGCGTGGAACTGCCATGCGAAATCGACGTGTGCGTAACCGGCGACGAGGGCATCCACGCCATTAATCTGGAGACGCGGCAGGTGGACAGGCCCACCGATGTCCTGAGCTTCCCGGCCTTTGCGTTCGTGCCGGGACAGCCGCCGGACGACCCCGGCCTCTGCGACCCCGATACCGGACTGCTTCCGCTGGGGGACATGATGATTTCCCTGGAGCGGGTGCGGGCGCAGGCCAAGGAGTACGGCCACAGCAGCCGCCGGGAACTGGCCTATCTGACGGTACATTCCGTGCTGCATCTGCTGGGCTACGACCACCTGGATGAAGGCCCGATGAAAGCGCAGATGCGGTGCAGAGAGGACGCGGTCATGTCGGCGCTCGGGCTGGAACGGTAATGTCTATGGCAAATGCTCAATGCCAAATAACAGAAAGTTGAGGATCATCTCATCATGAATGAAATCACAAAAACGGCGATGATTACCATTGCCGGACGCCCCAACGTGGGGAAATCGACGCTCATCAACGCCCTTGTGGGCGAAAAAATTGCCATTGTCTCCCCCAAGCCCCAGACCACCCGCAACCGGATCTGCGGCGTGACGAATCAGAGCGGCACGCAGTTCATCTTCCTGGATACCCCGGGCCTCCATAAAGCCCGGACACGGCTGGGAGATTATATGGTAAAGGTGGTGCGGGAATCGGTGGCGGATGTGGACGCCGTGTGCCTGCTGGCGGAACCAATCGCCAACGTCGGCGGGCCGGAACAGGCTTTGATCGACCGCATCAAAGAGGAAAAATTGCCCGCCGTGCTGGTCATCAACAAGATCGATACCGTCGAAAAGGACACGCTGCTGTCTGTCATGGCCGCCTACAGCGCCGCCCATGATTTCGACGCCATTATCCCGATTTCCGCCCAGCAGAAGGACGGTCTGGACGTGCTCATGGAGCAGCTGCAAGCCTACGCCGCCGAGGGCCCGCAGCTCTTCCCCGACGGCATGACCACCGACCAGCCGGAACGTCAGATCGCGGCGGAGATCGTGCGGGAGAAGCTGCTGCGCAATCTGGACAAGGAGGTCCCACACGGCACCGCCATTGAGGTCACGAAATTCTCCGAGCGCGATAACGGGATCATCGACCTGCATGTGACAATCTACTGCGAAAAGGCCAGCCATAAGGGAATCATTATCGGGAAAAACGGCGCGATGCTGAAAAAAATCAGCACCCATGCCCGGGAGGATATCGAGCGCTTTATGGGCGCGAAGGTTTATCTTGAGACCTGGGTCAAGGTCAAGGAAAACTGGCGGGACAACCTGAATTA
>CAMWSZ010000294.1 GCA_947177005.1 uncultured Clostridia bacterium
ATATTACGCACGAATATCTGCTGGCCGTCTGCTTTGGAGGCGTATTTCTGGGAGTAGGCGTGGGGTTTGTGATCCGTGCGGGCGGCTGCCTAGACGGAACAGAGACGGTAGCGATCTTCCTGAACAAAAAATTCAACCTTCCGGTGGGACAGACGGTTCTTCTTTTCAATATTATGATCTATACAGCCGCCGGTTTTCTGTTTGGATTTGACAGGGCCATGTACAGTCTGCTGACGTATTTCATCACATCGAAAGTGATTGACTTTGTTGAATCCGGCGTGGAGCAGGCGAAAGCGGCAATGATTATCACGGATGAAGGAAAGATGATTGCAGACGAAATCTATAAGAGAATGGGACGTACCGTGACGATTCTGGAAGGTGTGGGCCTGATCAGCGGAAAGAAAGTGGTTCTCTACTGTGTGCTGAACCGGTTTGAGATTTATGAGCTGAAGCGTCTGATTAAGGACGTAGATGCGAGTGCCTTCATCACCATCAGTGATGTGTCGGAGATTATTGGAAATCATATTAAGAAGAAGGCAGATGCGGATAATTAAGAAAATCCTGTGTTTTTAGAGCCCAGAGAATGTGTTTGGCTTTACTGCTTCGTTTCGTGCGTTGGAATCCCCCTCCAAAAGGATGAGGTTATTCATACTATTATAGAACAAAAAGAATGGAGATTGCAGCATAATGGTAGATTTTATTTTATCGCCGCAGGAGGCCCTTACCCGTCTGCGGGAGGGCAATCAAAAGTATGTTACATCCATGCAGTGCATTGGCGACACATCTTCCGCACAGAGAGAAAAAACGTTGACAGAGGGCCAAAACCCTTATGCAGTCATTGTAACTTGTTCCGATTCCCGCGTGATTCCGGAGGCTATTTTCTCGGCAGGCATCGGAGATCTCTTTGTCATCCGCATCGCCGGGAATGTCATGGACGGCCACCAGCTGGGCAGCATCGAATACGCAGCGGAGCATTTAGGCTGCAGTCTGGTTGTCGTATTGGGACATACACACTGCGGGGCAGTAGATGCGGCAATGAACCATGAACCGGAAGGCTACATAAAATTTATAACGGATGAGATTTTGAAGGCCATCGGGAATGAAACAGATGAATACCGCGCCTGCTGCCTGAACGTGATGCACAGCAAAGCCACGATTGAAGCAAGCCTTCAAATCCAAAAGGACGAGAAAGAATATGGACTGAAGGTTATTGGCGCAATGTATCATCTGGAGGATGGTACTGTGGAATTTCTTGATGAATAATGAAGTATGTGACAGAGGCGGCAATGAAAAGCTTTGACAAAAATTATATGCTGCTGGCAAGTATGTATCGGGATGAATATTACCCTGATTTTCTTGTAGACAAGGTGCTGGAACCTGTGCAGAGCGTGATCGCCATTCTGGAAACAGGCGAAACAAACCTGGAAAAGATTCAGGAAAAGTTCGATGAAATGACGGAATCCATTAACGATTTGCAGGAAGAGTTTGAGGACAACGGCAGCGAATTGGAAACGGTGGCAAGAGAGAGTATCGGGGAAACAGTTGAGTATATTCTGGATTGGTTTGGTATCGATATTGACGTGGAAGATGCCATCAGGAACCGCGAATGGTAGAAGTAGTCTGTCCGGAGACAGATGGGTATATCCTCAGTGTCCTGTATCTGCTCCGAAAGAGGGGAGTGCTGGCAGCAGGGAGCAGTGGTAAAGATGACCGGCCCAGCTCTTCCATGCCGGTAAATAACACCCGATAGTTTCTTTATAGCAGAAGTATGTCTTTACAGACCGAAAAAGTCAAGCACCCGCAGGAGCAGTATTCGCTGTACTTCCTGCGGGTGCTTTTGTCTGTCAACACACAGAAAAATTTCAAAAAATTCGATAATTTTTCGATAATTTCTCCGCAGATAGCATACTATAAATTATCCAACAAAACGGTATGTATCCCGTGATTATTTCCGGATTCATATCGCAAATTTTAAGAAAAATGAGGTAAAAGTATATGTCTGCAAAACTGACAATCAAATCGACGAAACAGGAACTTCTGGATGCGCTGCGCGACGCTGAGAAGCGGCTGAAAGAACAGCAGCAGATCATCTCTGACCCGTCTGCTGCGGCTGAAAAAGCGGAAGCGGAGGGAATTATCCGGTCGGCTGCAGCTGATGTGGAGTCCGGCATCTTTTCCACTGAAATGACTGAGAAGTATCAGAATCTGGCGAAGGCGATCCGGCTGCAGGAAGCGAAGCTGAAAGCCAGCTATGATATCGAAGCCGCCCTGATTGATATGAACACCGTAATCAACGCCAGGAAACAGGCGCAGATGGATCTGGATACCGAGCTGGCACAGGCCAGAACGGAAGCCCGCACAGTTACTGAAGCACTGAATGCGGAAAACAAGCGGCTGAAAGCGGATTTGGACGCAGCCCGCAAGCGTGAGCAGGAAGAATACGATTACGATCAGGCCCGCAAACGCAAACAGCAGGCCGACAAATATGCTGACGAACTGTCCGCTATGGAGAAGAGAGTTTCCGATGCGGCGGAAAAGCTGGATGCACTTCAAGCCGATGCAGCGGCAATCGAAGCTCTCCGAGCGCGTGTAGACGGTCTGCCGGAGGAACTGGCGCTCCAGTATCAGGGAGGTTTTGACGACGGCAAAAAGGAAGCGGGCAAAGAATACGGCTACAAGTCCTCTCTGGCGGAGAAGGAGCATTCGTTCGAACTGCGTGAGCGTGACGGACGTATTGAGCGTCTGGAAAAGGAAGCTGCAGAAAAATCCGACAAAATTACGGCTCTGGAGGCAAAGCTGGATGCAGCCTATGCACAGCTGCGCGATCTGGCCGCCAAAACTGTTGAGGCCAGCGGCGGAGTAAAGGTTATCAGTACATCCGGCGACGGCGGTTCTGTCAGGAAGTAATTTCTGAGAAATTGCCCGCTTAATCAAAGCGCACCCACAGAGACAGATTTCCTGAATCTTCTGCGGGTGCGCTCGTTTGAATCATATAGAACGCAAAAAGGTATATAAAGAGGAATAATCCATGACTGCTGCTGTCAATGATAGAGCATAACCGGACTTCCTGCTCTGACGAAAACCAATGCAATGGGTACTCATATTCAAGTGAAAAATGGCGCTGCCGGAAGTGTATGCTGATGGAAATTCTGAGGGGAGAACACGGCGGCATTTTCGACTTCAATATCACGGTTGATATTCATGAAGTGGGTGCTTGATATTCCATAGCGCACTCAAGAAATGGAGGCAACAATAATGATAGAAGGCGGTGGGCGGGGCTGCTGCCCGTTCTGTACATATGGTGGTGTCAAGGACTCCAAACCCTGCAAACGTTTCCGTGATGATTGGATGTGCTTCGAGTATGTACCTGCACTCCTGAAAAATTACGGACTGGAGCTGGACCCTGCCTGGGCCAAAAATCATGGGGCGGACGAAAATCCATACCGGCCCCTTCCGGCACGGAACGGCTTCCTGACGCCGGACCAATAACAATGGAAGGCTGCTGCCGGTATTCATTCTTTGTCAGTCGCAGTCTATATGAAGCAAACGTTTCCCGCAATGCAGGCACTGAAACAGGTAGCCGGCTATACTGCCATCCTTGGTTACATCAGTAAAGATCTCGCTGTACCAGTCATTGGGCAGGGTCTCTCGAATTTCATCTGCCAAGCCCAGTTCCTCCAGCTCTGCATAGCCTACCGTACCCAGATAGGCACAGTAGTCGTCGCAGTGGGCGCGCCAATACTCCTGCTGCCAGCCGCAATAACCGGGGGTGCGCTGGGTCAGCTCTTCCAGCTTAGCGGGATCACTTACCTCGTCTACCGATTCGCTGTCCTGGAACTCGCCGCTGAATTTCTCAGCTGCCGCTCCGCTGGCGATGCAGTATGGGCAGAGGTTTTCTACGTTATTTATGGAATAAAATGGGCCTGCGTAGATAATAGAGGTCTCTTTTTTGCAGCAGGGACAGATGACCGGTCCGTCCAGTTCACGGAAGCTCCCTGTTGCAATAGGATCGGGGTGATATTTGAACCTGGGAAGATTGCTTTTCATATAGAAGGCTCCTTTTCAAGTGAAATAAATTCCGGTTTATCGAGCTGTATCTTGGAGTATAGCATAGAAGCCAAAACAAATCAATCAACCTCTAAAGAAAAACACTTGGGTACCCGCTGTGGCACCCAAGCGTTTTCTCTTTTTATGAATTCTCCTCGAAAATCTTTCGGTCGGATTACTGGATTTCCAACCGTCTGGAAACGGGGATCTGTGTTTCCTTCTTCGGCATCGTGAGAGTCAGTACGCCGTTTTCATAGGCAGCTGTGATGTCCTCGGAGCGTATGCCGGAGATATCGAAACTGCGGGAGAATGTACCGGAGAAACGTTCGCAGCGGATGTAATTACCGTCGCTGTCTTTCTGTTCAGAGCAGGAATTGCGCTGCGCACTGATGGAGAGGCGGTCACCGTCAATATCAATCTGGATATCTTCTTTCTTCATGCCGGGAAGATCTGCTTCCAGCACAAAGGCATTGCCGTCATCGCGGATA
>CAMWSZ010000295.1 GCA_947177005.1 uncultured Clostridia bacterium
GAGTGTAGCCGATTTGCCTAAAAAAAGCAATACTTAATTGTAGGTTTTCACAAGAACCGTCTTAGAATTGTAGGTTCTCAACAAAAATCTACCGAAATATTTAGCTATTCTGCGGATTGCAAAAACAGCATGGCCACGCTATTATATAAATACATTATATGAAATCATTTTATATAATGATATCCAAAATTTAAGGAGGACTACACATGGGAATCATTGAGAAAATGCGGCTGGACGGCAAGAAAGGCTTTGTGACCGGCGCGGCGCGGGGCATCGGCAAATGCACCGCAACTGCTTTCGCTGAGGCGGGCGCGGATATCGCCATCGTGGACATGGACCTGGAAACGGCGCAGGTCACCGCGCAGGAGATCGCCCAGGCTACCGGACGCAAGGTCATCGCCCTGAAATGCGATGTGACCGACGAGACGCAGGTACAGGCTATGGTGGACATGGTGGTTGAGCAGCTGGGCGGCCTGGACTTCTGCCACGCCAACGCGGGAATCTGCATCAATGCAGCAGCGGACGAGATGACCTACGCCCAGTGGAAGAAGAACATCGACGTGAACCTCAACAGCGTCTTTCTGACGGACACCATCGCGGGCCGGTATATGCTCTCCCACGGCGGCGGCTCCATCATCAACACAGCGTCTATGTCCGCCCATATCGTCAACGTACCCCAGCCGCAGTGTGCTTACAATGCCTCCAAAGCCGGTGTTATCCAACTGACCAAGTCCCTGGCCGTGGAGTGGGCCAAGCGGGGCGTCCGGGTCAACAGCATCAGCCCTGGCTACATCGGTACCGACCTGACCCTCTCCTCTGAGACCCTCAAGCCTCTGATTGCCCAGTGGAACGCGATGGCTCCTATGGGCCGTCTGGGGAAACCGGAAGAGCTGGAGTCCATTTGTGTGTATCTTGCAGGCGACACCAGCACCTTCACCACCGGCGCTGACTTCGGGTTGGACGGCGCGTTTACCTGCTTCTAATCTCCGCTTTTCGCTCTGCCGGAGGCGGTCAAACGCCTCCGGCACCCTAAAAATGATAAAAGGAATGAGGGAAATCCTATGCAATATTTACTCGGTACAGATATCGGGACCTCCGGCACCAAGACGATCCTCACCGACCTGAAGGGCAACGTCCTTGCCCAAGACCTTCAGGAAACCGATGTTCTCACCCCCCATCCCCTGTGGGCTGAGCAGTGGCCCGACGTGTGGCTGGACGCGGCAAAGGCATCCATCAAGAACACAGTAGCCAAAGCCGGTGTGAATGCCCAGGATATTAAGGCCATCGCCATCAGCGGGCTTTACGGCGGTTCCGGTATTCCTCTGGATGAGGATATGAAACCAGCTCGGCCCTGCATGATCTGGATGGACCGCCGGGCACAGAAGGAGAGTGACTGGGCGCTGGAAGCCATTGGGGAACAGCGGCTGCTGGAAATTACCCACAACGGCGCAGACCCCTACTATGGCTACACAAAAATACTGTGGATGAAGCGCAATGAGCCGGAAAACTGGGCGAAAACGCGGCTGTTTCTGCCGCCCAACGACTATGTGATCTACAAGCTGACCGGCGAGACAGCGATTGACTACTCCTCTGCCGGGAACATCGGCGGCATCTTCGATATGAACACCCGCACCTGGTCCGCAGAACTGCTGGACGCTATGGGTATTCCCGTCAGTATGATGCCCCAGCGTCTTGTAGAGTCCACCGATATTGTGGGAACTCTGACGCAGGAAGCCGCGGCGGAACTGGGCTTGTGGGAGGGCCTGCCTGTGATCGCGGGCGGCATCGACTGCGGCGCGGCCAATATCGGCCTGGGCGTTTTTGAGCCGGGAGTGTATGCCGCAGCTATCGGGACCTCCATGTGCGCGGCGCTGATTTCCGACAAGCCCGTGAAGGGACAGGGGTTGATCGTATGGCCCTATCTTTACAAGGCCAAAGAATTGTCCTACTACTTTGCCGGAGGCGCAACGGCGGGCGCAATCATCAAATGGTTCCGCAATACGCTCTGTCAAACGGAACTCCAAGCGGAACAGGCGGGCGGGCGAAATGCTTACGCAGTACTGGACGAACAGGCGGAGGGTATCCCCGTGGGAAGCGACGGCCTTATTGTGCTGCCGTACTTTATGGGAGAACGCAGCCCCATCTGGGATTCCGACGCAAAGGGTACCATCGTGGGCCTCTCACTGGTCCATACAAAAGCTCATCTGTACCGTGCGTTTTTGGAAGCGGTGGCCTATTCTCTGCGGGACGCCATGAACGCAACCGGTGAAGACTTGGGTAAATTTATCCTTTTGGCTGGCGGCGTGACAAAATCAAAGCTGTGGCGTCAGATTTTTGCAGACGTTACCGGCTATCCGGTGGTCTGTCCCAAAAACGATGTGGAGGCCAACATGGGCGACGTTATGCTGGCGGGCATCGGTACGGGGCTGCTGACCTACGAGGATGTCAAATCGTGGCAGGTGCTGGACCGGCCTCTGCTGCCGGACCCGGCCCGTCATGCCCAGTATGACCGCTGCTTTGCGGCCTATAAATCCATCTACCGGCACTTGAAAGACGATATGAAGACGCTGAGCGACTTGCATTGAGGGAGGTTTTTATGAAAAGTAAATGGGGCAAGCGAATCGGCTACGGCATCGGCGACCTGGGCTGCAATCTGGTATTCAGCACCATGTCCTCCTATCTGCTGATTTTCTATACCGATGTTTTCGGCATTGCCGCCGCAGCAGCCGGCACAATGATGCTGGTCACCAAACTGGTGGACGCAGTCACCGATACTGTCATGGGCATGATCGTGGACAAGACCCACACCAAATGGGGACAGGGACGGCCCTACTTCGTGATCGGTGCGATACCCTTTGCGGTATTCACAGTACTCACTTTTATTGTGCCGGACCTGAGTGAAGGCGGCAAGCTGGTGTGGGCCTATGTCACCTATTGTTTGCTGTGTACCGCCTATACCATCGTCAACATCCCGCTGAACACCATCGTCCCCCGGCTGTCCGCCGACCCCAACGAGCGGAACATCCTGGTAACTACCCGTATGGTCTGCGCTCTGCTGGGCACCGCTATCGTCATGTCCATCACAACTCCCTTTGTGAAGTTTGTAAGCGGCATCGTGGACCCCAGCATTGCCGACCCCTTCAAGAGTCCCAAAGCCTGGGTTATCGTCATGGGCGCTTATGGTATTGCGGCAATGCTCATCTTCTTCCTGACCTTTGCCAGCACAGAGGAAGTTGTTCCTCCTTCTGTGAAGAATGAGGATACCTCTCTGATTGAGAACATCAAGGCTATGACCGGTCAGGCGTGGCTGGTGATGATCTTCAACTTCCTGTACTTTGCCCTGTATGTGGTGCGCTCTACCACCGTCATCTACTTCTTCAAATACAATCTCCAGCGCGAGGATCTGGCGACCTTGGTTGGCTTCCTGGGCATTCTGTCTGGACTGCCCATGCTGTTGTGCCTGCCCAAGCTGGAGGAAAAGTACGGCAAGCGGAATATCCTGTTCTTATCTGTGGCCATCTATCTGGCCGGCAACGTCCTTATCCTCATCAACCAGACCTCTGTGGCTTTTCAGCTGACCGGACTGGTCATCACGGGCCTGGGAATTTACGGCATCTTCGGTACCATCTTTGCCATGCAGCCTGATGCCATCGACTATTCCGAGTGGAAGAAGAACCGCAGTATCTCCGGCACCATTGCCGCCTTCCAGGGCCTGTTCGTCAAAGCATCTATGGGAATGGCCAGCTGGGTGATCGGTTTGTATCTGGCCAATAACGGCTATGATGGTGCCGCCAGTACCCAGGTCGCAGACGCGCAGGGCGCAATCCAGTTCTGCTATATGTGGATTCCTGTCATTCTGTGTGTCCTGCTTGCGGTTACAAATGTGTTCTGGAAGCTGGATGCCTGTGCCGATGAGATGCGCGGCGAGTTGGATGCCCGCCGCCAAAAATTGCAGGAACTGGTTGATAAGTGGTAAATTTTTAATCTCTGCTTACGAAGCCAGACACAAAAAATGGACACACTCTCCCTCTCTGTGAAGTCCACTGCCTCTATTGATCTGCGCCCGGCAGTGGACTTCACTTAATATAGTAAAAGGAGTTGCATGATGACATTTGAGGAAAAGAAAAACTTGCTGAATATAGCGGTCAGCGTTCGTGAGGGGATTCTGACCAGCACGCACGGCGCTAAGGCCGGACATCCCGGCGGAAGCCTGTCCGCGGCAGATATGTTTGTCTATCTGTATTTCAAAGAAATGACTCTTGATCAGGAGTACTCCGTATGGGAGGATCGGGATCGGTTTGTGCTGTCCAAAGGTCATACCGCCCCAGGACTATACAGCGTCCTGGCACTTAGAGGGTACTTTCCCGTGGAGGACCCGCCCACCCTGCGGCATATCGACAGCTATCTCCAGGGGCATCCGAAGCAGTATCGCTGAGGCAAATATGATCGGTGTGGCTGTCGGCACGGAAATCAATTTTCAGTATAAACATTCGTAATATTTAAATTGTTCTGCA
>CAMWSZ010000296.1 GCA_947177005.1 uncultured Clostridia bacterium
CTGCTTGGCGCTGTTCTGATATTTCTTTCCTCTAAACATCTTTCACGCCCTCCTTTATTCCCCTACGACAACGCCCATGCTGCGGGCGGTGCCGGCGATCATGCTCATAGCGGCCTCCAGGCTGGCCGCGTTCAGGTCAGGCATCTTGGTCTCAGCGATTTTCTGCACGTCGGCCTTGCTAATGGTGGCAACCTTGGTTTTGTTGGGCACGCCGGAGCCGGATTCGATGTTGCACGCCTTCTTGATGAGGACGGCGGCGGGGGGCGTCTTGGTGATAAAGGTAAAGGAGCGGTCGGAGTAGACGGTGATGATGACCGGGATAATCATTCCCATATCGGCCTTGGTGCGCTCGTTGAACTCCTTGGTAAAAGCGGCGATATTCACGCCGTGCTGGCCCAGCGCGGGGCCGACCGGGGGAGCGGGCGTAGCCTTGCCCGCAGGAATTTGCAGTTTGACGTAGCCTACAACTTTCTGTGCCATGTCAGGCACCTCCTTGATAAAATGTGGTGGTGGCGGAGCCGTCCGGACGGTCCGGGGGCCCCTCCCACGCGCCGCTTTACGCGGCGGAAAAACGCTTTTTTACAGAAGATGGTCAGTCGTTGGCGACCTCCACCTGATTGAGGTCCATTTCCACCGGAGTTTGACGGCCCAGCATGGAAATCAGGACAATGACCTTCTCCCGTTCCATGTCGATCTCGTCCACAATCCCCACCAGGTCCTCAAAGGGTCCCTCGTTAATGCGGACCTGATCACCGGGGCTGTAGCTGACGACGGTCTCATGTTTCTCCATGCCCCAAGCCAAAACCTCCTCCTCAGTCAAAGGAATAGGCTTGTTGCTGGCCTCCCCGACAAAGCCCGTCACGCCCCGCACATTGCGGACCAGATGCCAGGTATCGTCGGTCAGGACCATTTTCAGGAGCACATAGCCGGGGAAGATCTTCCGCTCCACCTGTTTTGCCACGCCGTCCTCATTGATTTCGGTGACGGTCTCCAGGGGGATCTGGATATCAAGGATCATATCCTCCAGGTGGCGGTTATCGACGAATTTCTGAATCGTCTTCTGAACGGCATTTTCATAGCCGGAATAGGTATGGACCACATACCATTTTGCGACATCGGACATCTCTCTGCCGTCCCTTACCCGAAGAAGTCCAGAAGGGTTTTGATAAACAGGGCAGCCACGCCGTCGAACACCCAGATAAAAGCTCCAAAGGTCAGGCTGTACAGGAACACGGTGCCGGTATTTTTTGCGACCTTTTCCGGGGCAGGCCAAACGACCTTTTTCAGTTCGCTTTTCATTTCACGGAACCAGCGGCCCCTGTCTTTTTCCTTCTCTTTTTTGACGTTCTTTTCTTCTGCCATATTGGATAACGATTCCTTTCCTTACTTTGTCTCAGAGTGGACAGTGTGTTTTCTGCAGAAGCGGCAGTATTTTTTCATTTCCAGCCGGTCGGGGTCATTCTTTTTATTTTTGACCGTGTTGTAGTTTCTCTGCTTGCACTCATTGCATCTCAACGTGATTTTGACGCGCATACTTAGCGGCACCTCCTTCATAGTGTATGCAGGCCCGGGGCCTGTACCGAAATTGCCTCCCTGTTCAAGAAGCGGCGGCGTTCGGGGGGCGGTGGTGAACACGCCCACAAAAAGAAAACCCCGTTTCCACAGGTATTGTTCAGTATAGCATTCCTTTTCGTGAAAGTCAACATAAAATTTACAATTCAGCTATTTTCTTTACGACAGGAATCATGTATAATATGGAATACTTGCGGCTTGACCGCGGACAGAGAAGGAGGAACGCCATGCGGAGTATGGCTATTGATTACGGGGACGCCCACACCGGGATCGCCATATCGGACCTGACGGGCCTGCTGGCAGGGTATACGGAGACCATTCACAGCAGGAAGCGTGAGGAAGTGAAAAAGCGTCTGGGCGAACTGATCGGGGAATACGGCGTTACGGAGCTGGTTCTGGGCTTGCCGAAAAATATGGACGGAACCTTGGGCCCACGTTCAGAGAAAGCGGAGGCGTTTGGGGAGGAACTGCGGGAGGCGTTCGGGCTGCCGGTGACCATGTGGGACGAGCGGCGGACCACCATAGACGCCCATAATATTTTGATGAACGCGGGTAAAAATGCGAAAAAACGGAAACGAAATGTTGACGCAGTAGCCGCCGCTTTGATTCTGGAGGGCTATCTGACACGAAAGAGAAGCGGATGACCGGCAGTTGGGGCGCTGGATTAATTTGACCGGAGACGCGGGGGGTTCTTTGGATACAATAATAACGCTGTTCTTTGAAGGAATCGCGTCAGAACGAATTCATTCTTTGATAAAACAAATTTTTATACACAGTGGAGGAAACTTATGTGATGAATAACTACTTTAAGAGAAATAAAATTTTATTATTACTTATAGCTATCGCTGTGTTGGTCAGTTTTGCGGTGATTGCCCGGCGCTGGCAGGCGGAATCTAAAAACAAAACCTATGATGTGGTGCTGGATTACAGCGAACTGGAGCTGCTGGTGGAACAGAGCGACAAGGATATGAGCTGGTGGCTGACGCAGTTCCGCGACATGGGGATCACCCGCGTGGGTTTGACGGAGGAGAGCCTTGCTACTTTAATGGAAAACTCGCCGCTCCCTGTTACCGCAACGATGATGGATGAAGTCATGCAGGAGGCCGACTGGATGGAGGACTACCCCGCCGCCTTTGTCAATCAGATCACCCGCCGCGGCTATGACCGTTACGATGTTCTGGTACAGGCCGCCGGGGAGGAGGCCGTTGGCTTTGTGACGGATGCAGTCACAAAAAGATTCCACCCGGAGGACGTGGTCATGCTGGACCAGGGAGACGAGTGTTATATTTTAATTAATGGCACCGTTGGCAACGCCCTCTACGGCGAAACTCCAAAGTATCATACCTCGGCACAAAGGGGCTTTTCCGGTCAGACACATATTGTGTCGTCAAAAATCATTTACGTCTCGCTGGGACTGATGCCGGAAAAAGTTGAGACCATTCAATCTCTGGGAATGGAGATCATCCCCCGTACGCTCTGCTATAACGGCATGAATGACAGCTATTACGCACAGGCAGTTCTGGACAGCTACCAGCAGTTTGGCCTTGATCCGGCCTATGTCATCGCCGGCGGCGAGGCCGTCATTGGCTGTGACGATGTGACGGATCATTCCGCGCTTGACTATATCCGTGACAACAATATTACTATCGGCTTGATTGAGACCAACGTTCAGCGGGAGAACATCCTGCAAACCGGCGTGGAGGATATCGCCAAAGCCACAGGGTTTAATACAGTACGTGTTTTTTCCGTCTGGGATTACATTCAGTTTCGTTATGCCTACTATGGTTATACCGGCGCTGAAGAAATCGAAAATACCTTTTATCGTGCGATTGTAGAACGCAATATTCGGATCATTTACTTTAAACCCATTAAATTTACCGACGATATGTATACCTATATTACAGATATTGGTGTCTATCAGGATCTCTTCAACAGTCTGGACCAGCGCCTGAGCAGTCACGGCATCACTCGGGGACAGGCGTCCGTGCTGGACAACATTGAGGTTCCGCGTCTGGCGATGCTGGCGTTGGGACTGGGCGCGGGCTTCTGCGGTGCGCTGCTGCCCGAGACCTGTCTGCCGCTGAATAAGAAATGGACAGTCCTTTTGGCAGGAGCGGCGGCGGTGCTGGTGACTGCGGCGTGGCTTGTTCTCCCCAATACCTTCCGCCTGCTGGCCAGCTTTTCAAGTGCCGTGGTATTTTCCTGCCTGGCGGCGGTATTTTTCCTCCGCTCCGCAAAGAGCACTGCTGTACAATTGCCCGCTAACGCAGGGTTGGGGAAAATTCTGCCCCGTACCATTGGAATTCTGGTGATTTCGACCCTCATTTCCCTGTGCGGCGCGATGATGACCGCCGCGCCGCTGTCCTGCACCAGCTTCATGCTGGAGATCGGGATTTTCCGGGGCGTTAAGGCGGCACAGCTGATTCCTCTGGCGTTTTTCTGTGTTCTGTTTCTGTCCTGCTACGGACTCTTTAAGAACGACCGGAAACGGAACACCCTCTGTCTGTCCGACATCGTTACCGCGCTGAAATGGACCATTCCCGTATGGGCGGTGGCAGTAGTGGCCGTGGTAGGCGCGGCGGGCTACTACTATCTGGCCCGCACCGGTCATGAGACTAATGTGTCGGTATCCACGATTGAGATTATCTTCCGCAACGACCTGGAAAAGCTGCTGATTGCCCGTCCCAGAACAAAAGAATTTTTGGTGGCGTTCCCGGGGATCATGCTGGCGGTTTACTGCGCGGTCCGCCGCCTGCCCTTCTTTACCGCAATTTTCGGTCTGGCGGGAACTATTGGCATGACCAGCGTCTGCAATACTTTCATGCATATCCGCACCCCTCTGTATCTGGGCTTCGCCCGCACCGCCTACTCCCTGGCCCTGGGTATTATTGTTGGCGCGGTGTATATCG
>CAMWSZ010000297.1 GCA_947177005.1 uncultured Clostridia bacterium
GACCCCTGTGGGCGAACGGATGAAGCTGCAATTCTTAGTCCCGGCCCGGGGCCTGTTCGGCTACCGCAACGAATTCCTTACCGACACCCGCGGCGAGGGCATCATGGCCTCCGTGTTCGACAGCTACGCGCCCTTCAAGGGCGAACTGAGCCGCCGGAATACCGGTTCCCTCATCGCTTTCGAGACCGGCGAGTCCATTACCTACGGCCTGTTCAACGCACAGGAGCGCGGTGCGCTGTTTATCGGCGCGGGCGTGCCGGTGTACGCGGGCATGGTGGTAGGCGTCAGCCCGAAGCAGGAGGACATTACCGTCAATGTCTGCAAGAAAAAGCAGCTGACCAATATGCGCGCCAGCGGCAGCGACGAGGCCCTGCGTCTGGTGCCGCACCGCAATCTGAGTCTGGAGCAGTGTCTGGAATTCCTTGCAGACGACGAGCTGCTGGAAGTGACCCCGAAAAATATGCGTATCCGCAAGCGCATTTTGGACCATGAAAAACGGATGAAGGCGCTGAAAGGCGGCAAAAATAAGTAAGATGAACCGCATGGAAGATCTCTCTTCCATGCGGTCGTTTTTGGTCGTTATATGACAATAAAAAAATTATAAAAATATCACTCTACTACAAGAACGAGTGTTGCAACCTGAAAAAAACTATGTTATAATCAATTTATATTTTCGAACCCGGCACTGCCGGGCGATCAGATGGAGGGACTTCATATGCCGAAAAAAACAACCATGACGGATCAGATTTATCGCTATCTTCAGACCGTAATTCCCGAGCAGGGGTATGCCCCCTCCGTGCGGGAGATTTGCCAGGCCGTAGGACTGAAATCCCCTTCCACCGTACACTTTCACCTGAAACGGCTCCAGGAACAGGGGCTGATCGAAAAGGGGGATTTTAAGGGCCGCGCCATTGTCCTGAAGCAGCAGCATCCAAAAAACCGGATTCCTATCGTGGGCAATGTGGCGGCTGGAATGCCTATCCTGGCGGTGGAATGCATTGAGGATTACATGACCTTCGACTGCGGCGGGCAGGAGGAGGAATATTTCGCGCTGCGCGTGCGGGGAGAGTCCATGATTAACGCCGGAATCCTGCCGGATGATCTGGTGGTCGTACACCAGCAGCATACGGCCGCAACCGGTGAGATCGTGGTGGCACTGCTGGACGATGAGGCTACTGTGAAAAGACTGTCCAGAAAAAACGGCGAGATCTGGCTCCTGCCGGAAAATGAGCGCTATCAGCCGATTGACGGCACCAACGCCGAGGTGCTCGGCAAGGTGACGGCGGTGGTCAGACAGTACCCCTGAGCCGCCCCCGATACCTGACATACCGCCGGGATGTCTCCCGGCGGTACGCATTTTTCAATCAGACAGCAAATCTATATGTTTGGAGGAAACCTGTTATGCCGAACCGTTCACAGATCAAAACGGAAGCCCGTCACCTGATCCGTACCGGCACCGTATCGCCGCTGGCAGCAACGGCTGTTGCGCTGCTGATCGCCTTTGTGCTGGAACATATATCGGATCTGGTGGAATACGGCTCCGTCTTTTTTTCCTATCAATTTCAGGCCGTTTATCTGGAGGCCGTCCTCACTGGCGACTACTCCGTCCTGCCCACCCTGCTGAACGGCGGGTCCGGTATCTATTCCCCGATGTCCCTGTTTTTTACGGTCCTGGTGAGCCTGTTCACCTCCGTCCTCTACGGCGGCTACTATATCTATTGCATGGGGATCCGGCAGGGCTTGCAGATGCCCCTCACCACCTTGGCCGACGGCCTGTCCGTGGCCGGAAAGCTGATCTGGTGCAATATCCTGATTGGGGTGAAAACATTCCTGTGGTCCCTGCTGTTTTTCATCCCGGGCGTGATTGCCGCCTACCGCTACCGCTTCGCGGTCTATAATGTCCTCACAGACCCCAGCCTCACCGCCGGAGAAGCCATTCAGCTCAGCTGCCGGCAGACCTATGGCATGAAAGGCAGTCTGTTTATGCTGGACCTCAGCTTTATCGGCTGGAACCTGCTCAGCAGCGTCCTGAACAGTGTGTTTGTCTGGATGAAGTTCTATTCTATGGCCGCGCTGGTTTCTTTTGCGCTCCAGCTGTGGGTTCTGCCCTATCTGACGTTCAGCGATCTGGCCTACTTTGAACAGGGACAGCGCCGGCTGGGACGCCCGCCCTACGGCGGGAACGACCCGTACAGCTACGGCGGAAATTCGCCGTGGGAGCTATGATCTTGCTATATTTGGATATTCAGGAGGGAATTTTTCTATGACAACGCAGGAAATCTTACATGCCGCACGGCAGGCGCGACCGGCGCTGCGGTGTGCGGACCGCGCCAAAAAGGACGCCGCACTGCTGGCAATGGCCGGCGCGATGTGGGAACAACGCGCACAGATATTGGAGGCCAACGCCCAGGATCTGGAGGCCGCACGGGGCCGCATCGGCGACGTCATGCTGGACCGTCTGGCGCTGGACGAGGAGCGGATTGCCGGTATGGCGGAGGGCGTGCGGCAGGTGGCGGCGCTGCCGGACCCGGTGGGACAGACGCTGCGGACCGTGGAGCGGCCCAACGGCCTGCTGATCCGCAAGGTGTCCGTACCCATGGGGGTGGTGGCGATCATCTACGAAAGCCGCCCCAACGTGACCTCTGACGCCGCCGCGCTGGCCCTGAAAAGCGGCAACGTATGCGTGCTGCGGGGGGGCAAGGAGGCGTTCCGTTCGGCAAACGCCATTGTGGCGGCCCTGCGGACCGGTTTGGAACGTGTGGAGCTGCCCCGGGAACTGGTGAATCTGATTCAGGATACCAGCCGCGCCAGCGCAATGGAACTGATGACCGCAAACGGTCTTGTGGACCTGCTGATCCCCCGGGGCGGCGCGGGACTGATCCGTGCCTGCGTGGAAAACGCCACTGTCCCCTGCATTGAGACCGGCACCGGCATTTGCCACGTCTATGTGGACGGGAAAGCAAATTTGGAGATGGCTCTGGACATCATCGGCAACGCGAAAACCAGCCGTCCCAGCGTGTGCAACGCGGAGGAGGTCTGTCTGGTCCACAGCGCTGTTGCGGACAAATTCCTGCCCATGCTGAAAAAGCGTCTGGTGGAGGACCGCGCCGCGGCCGGGCAGCAGACGGTGGAGCTGCGTCTGGACAAACGCGCCGCCCGGATCATCGACGGCATCCCCGCCGGGGAACAGGATTTCGACACGGAATTTCTGGACTATATTCTGGCGGTAGGCGTTGTGGACAGTCTGGAGGAAGCGGCGGCCCATATCTCCGCCCATTCCACCGGCCACAGCGACGCGATTGTCACCGCGGACGCGGACGCCGCGGCGTACTTTACGGCAATGGTGGACAGTGCGGCGGTCTACTGGAACGCCTCTACCCGCTTTACGGACGGCGGGGAGTTTGGTCTGGGCTGCGAGATCGGCATCTCCACCCAGCGCCTGCATCCCCGCGGACCAATGGGTCTGGAGGAGCTGTGTTCCTATAAATACGTCATTTCCGGGAATGGGCAGATCCGGTAAAAAAGTGTGTTTTGGGAGGGCGAGCGTCTGTGAAAGCGAAGAGTCCGGTCCTGCAAATCCTCTATGAATACGGTATTGTTACCGTTGGCTGCGCGGCATACGCGCTGTCGTTCAACTGGTTTTTCCAGCCCAATAATATCTCTATGGGCGGTTTTACCGGCATCGCGCAGATTGTGAACCGCCTGCTCCCCTTTATGCCGGTGGGTATTACGGCGATTTTGCTGAACGTCCCCCTGTTTTATCTCGGCGTGCGGAAAATGGGCCTGAAATTCCTGCTCTCCTCCCTGTACGCGGTGGCGGTCAGTTCGCTGATGCTGGACGGTCTGGCAATGCTTTACACCTTCCAGCCAATGGACGCCCTGCTGGCGTGTATCTACGGCGGCGTTCTGCTGGGGATCTCCTCGGGAATGCTGCTTACGGTCGGGGCCACCACGGGCGGCACCGAACTGGCGGCACGGCTGCTGAAATTCCGTTTCCGGAACCTGTCCATTGGGCGGCTGTGCCTGACGCTGGATGTGACGGTCATTTTCCTGTACGCGCTGACCTTCCATAACGTGAACTATACCCTGTACGGCATTGTGGCGATGTATATTTCCAGTCTGGCGATTGACGCGGTGGTGTATGGTTCCGTCAACGCGAAAATGGCGTATATCATCAGCGAAAACGGGGAGGAAATGAAAAAACGCCTTCTGGCCCTGAATCTTGGCCTGACGCTCATGCGGGGCAAGGGCGGTTTCAGCGGGGATGAAAGGCAGGTGATTTTATGCGCCTTCAAGCGCAGTCAGATTGCGGCCATCAAGGCGGCGGTCACGGAGACCGACCCGAAGGCGTTCATTATTGTCTGCGAAGCCCATGAAGTGCTGGGGGAGGGGTTTGGTGAGTATGATCCGGACAGTCTGTAAGGGCCTGCTGTGCCTGCTCCTGTGCCTGACCCTGACCGGCTGCGCGTCGCTGCTGGAA
>CAMWSZ010000298.1 GCA_947177005.1 uncultured Clostridia bacterium
GTCCGGCACCGGAATGCGGTGATATTCGCCGCTGTCATTGCGGATATATCTGTTATACATAGGGCTCCCCCATTGTTTTGAGGAATTTCTTCCCCATATGGATCAGCTTCGCCGCCTTGACCGCCCGTTCGATTTTGTCCCGGCGTTCCGGACGCAGAAAGGGCCGGAGCGCATAGAGCAGCTGAAGCCGTTCGTCGGAACCGCCGCCGGTGAATTCGCTGACCAGGGGCAGGAACTTTTGCAGCATATTCGGGTCGATCTGGCCAAACAGCTCCCCCAGTCCGGAGAACGCGCTGAAATCGGGCGCACCGCCAGGCCCGGACGGTCCGGCCTTTGGCGAGGGTCCGGCCTCCGGTGACGGCTGTCCGGCATCCGGCGGCTGTCCGGCGTCCGGCGACTGTCCGGCATCCGGCGGATTTTCCGGCGCACCACCGCCGCCCAGATTCAGAGACTGCGCGAGATTCGCCACCTGCGCCAGGGCGTCGGGATTGGAAAGAATCGCGTTCAGTTTTTCCTCAAATTCGCCCATGCGCCGCTCCTTCCCCGCTTTGTTTCAGTTACTTCCCCTGTTTTTCAAGCGTCTTGTTCAGACGCTGCAGCAGCTCCGCGCCGCTGGGATTTTTCACGATCTTCTGGATCAGCTGCGCCAGCTGCGCCGTATCGCCCTTTGCCGCGTCCTCGGCGATTTTTTGCAGGGACGCCTGATCCTGTCCCTCTGTTATGATCCCCGCCAGACGCTGGGCGTCGGGGGACTTTGCCACCTGCTCCAGAGTTTTTTTGTCGTTTATGAGCTGTTTCAGATTCTTCTTCATAGAGTGTCCTCCCATGTTCTTTGTCCCTCCAGTATATGCCGGGAAAGCAAAAAATGTGCCCCCCTCCCAAAGACATGGGAAAGAGGCGTACATTTATTTCCGGCTGCTCCCGTAGTCGCACCAGGAACAAACGGTACAGTTGGCGCAGTCCGGACGGCGGGCCACGCAGACGGCCCGGCCGTGCAGGACCATGCGGTGACAGAAATCGTTGCTCTCCGCGGGAGGGATGACTTGCCGGAGCTGCTTTTCCACCTTCAGCGGGTCCTTGCTGCCGTCCGTGAGGCCCAGCAGGCCCGTGATGCGGATGCAGTGGGTGTCGCAGACGTACCCCTCCTTGCCGTAGACGTCGCCCAGGACCAGATTGGCCGTCTTGCGGCCCACCCCCGGCAGACGCAGCAGCGCCTCCATGGTGTCGGGGACGCGGCCGCCGTATTCGTCCAGCAGCATCCGGCTGGCGGCGCGGATGTCCCGGGCCTTGGCACGCCAGAAGCCTGTCGAATGGATGATCTCGCCGATTTCCTCCTCCGTGGCCCCGGCCAGCGCCTCCAGCGTGGGGAATCGGGAATACAGGACCGGCGTGACCATATTGACCCGGGCGTCGGTACACTGGGCCGCCAGCCGGACCGAAAACAGCAGCTCATAGGCTTTGTCCGGGTCAAAGGGCAGGGAGCATTTGGGTTCGGGATAGACGCTTTTAAGCTCCTCAATGATTGCGGTTACGGCTTCCTGATCTTTCATATTTTTCACCTCTGTACATTCTAACTGTTTTTTGTGACTTTTTTCGCGGAAAATCTCTGTGCAAATCCAGAAAAATGTGTTACCATAGAGAATGTCTTTCAATACACAGTCTGGAAAGGTATTTTATCATGAAATTACTGTTCAAGCAACGCCTGTTTTCGTGGTTCGACAGCTACGATATCTATTCCGGTGACGGTTCCGTGCTCTTTACCGTGGAGGGAAAATTCAGTTGGGGCCACTGCCTCCACATTCTGGATGCCAACGGTGCGCATATCGGCACCGTGCAGGAGAAAATTATAACCTTTTTGCCCCAGTTCGAGCTCTACGCCTATGGGGAGTATCTGGGCTGCATCAAAAAGGAATTCAGCCTCTTTGTCCCGCAGTTCACGCTCTCGAGCAGCGACTGGACCGTCACGGGGAATTTTATGGAGTGGGATTATACCATTTCCAGTCCTTCCCAGGGGCTGGTTGCCGCCGTTTCAAAGGAGCTTCTGCAATGGACGGATACCTACGTCATTGACGTGCCCGACCCCGCCAACGCACTCTGTACGCTTATGGTGGTTCTGGCCATTGACGCAGAGAAGTGCGGCAGAAACTGACCGCGCAGAAAGGATGTGTTTTATGGACAGACCTTTAGCGGACCGGATTCGTCCCGCCGGGGTGGATGAGATCGCCGGACAGCGGCATCTGCTGGGGCCCGGCGCACTGCTGCGGCGTTTCATCGAAAAGGGCACAGACGCCAATATGATTTTTTACGGCCCCTCCGGCACCGGTAAAACAACCGTCGCCAATATCATCGCCAAGAGGACCCGCCGCACCCTCTACCGCCTCAACGCTACCACCGCTTCCCTACAGGACATCAAGGATATTACCGCGGAAGTGGGTACGCTGCTGGCCCCCGGCGGCGTGCTGCTGTATCTGGATGAGATCCAGTATTTCAACAAAAAACAGCAGCAGTCGCTGTTGGAATTCATGGAAAACGGGTCCATTACGCTGATCGCCTCCACCACCGAAAATCCCTATTTTTACGTGTACGCCGCGCTGCTCAGCCGCAGCACGGTCTTTGAGTTCAAGCCCGTCTCCGCCGCGGAGGCGCGGCCCGCCGTGGAACGGGCGCTCCGGCTGGTGCAGCAGGATCATCCGCTTCCGCTGTCCTGGGAGGAGGGCCTACCGGAGTACATCGCGCAGTCCTGCGGGGGCGACGTACGAAAGGCGGTGAACGCCGTTGAACTGCTGTGTGAGGCCGCTGTCCCGCGGGACGGCGCACTCCGGCTGACGCTGGGCGACGCGGAACAGGTCTCGCAGCGTAGCGCCATGCGGTACGACAAGGGAGGCGACGCCATGTACGACACCGCCTCCGCCCTGATGAAGTCCCTGCGGGGCAGCGACCCGGACGCCGCCCTCCATTATCTGGCGCGCTTTCTGGAGGCCGGGGACCTCATTACACCCTGCCGCCGCCTGCTCTGTTCGGCCAGTGAGGATGTGGGAATGGCTTATCCGCAGGCAATTTCCATTGTGAAAGCCTGCGTCGATACCGCCATGCAGCTGGGACTCCCGGAGGCGCAGCTGCCGTTGGCACAGGCCGCCGTCCTGCTGGCAACCGCGCCGAAATCAAATACCGTCTGCGCCGGGATCGAAGCCGCCCGCGCCGACGTCCGCAGGGGCCGGACCGGCTCCATTCCCAGAGAACTGCAAAACGTTCACGCCGATACCACAGGTCAGGAGAGGGATCAGAACTATCTCTATCCCCACGATTTCCCCGGCCACTGGGTCCGTCAGCAGTACCTGCCGGACGAACTGGCCGGAACGGTCTACTACCGGTACGGAGACAATAAAACCGAACAGGCCGCCAGAGCGTACTGGGAAAAAATAAAGGGGAATTGACTAATAGCGCCAGTTTTCGACGGTTCCGTCGGTAATATAGTACTTTAACGCCGGCATCGTCTCCGCCGGGCCCAGCCCCTGAATGATTTGCAGTTTAATTTTCCGCGTATCCGGCCGAATGGACTTTATGTACACCGATACCGCGTCGCCGGGCTCCAGCCCCGGCCGCCAGTCGGCCAGTCCCGACAGATTGGGCGTCAGCTCCACGAAAATGCCGTAGTCCCGGACGCCCCGTACGATGCCCGTCACCGCGTCGCCGGGGGCAAAGCCCGCCGCGTTCTCCATCCATGTGCCCAACAGTTCCTTGTGGCTCAGGTAAAACCGGCAGGCATCGGAGTCCACGGCCGTCACCAGAACCAAAATGTCCTGCCCGACCCGGAAGCGGGCCGCGGGATGCGGGATGCGTGCGGCAGAAATGTTCTCCAGCGGGATCAGCGACGTCACGCCGCACCCTAAATCCACAAACGCGCCAAAGTTCTCCAGATGCGTCACACGGGCGGGAAGTACAGTTCCGGGAGCGCTGTTCTCCAACAGCCACGCAATCGCCTGTTCCTGCGCCGTCCGGCGGGACAGCGTCAAATGGGGCTTTCCGCCGCCGTCTATGGAGAGGCCGGTAATGGTGAAGCAGGTGGGTTTGCCCACCCGGGAGAGAATGGCAATGTCCCTTTCCGCCCCGCTGATGGCCGGATGCACGGCGTCCTGCCGCGGGATCGTACCCTCATAGCCGCCAAAGCGGACCGTCAAGTCCCGGCGGCTGCCGCAGCGGACGGCCATTCCTTCCAGAACTGTCTGCTGTTCCATTGCCTCCTGGAGCGCGGTCAGGCTCTGGTTTTCCGGGAAGAGAGGGCCTGCACCCTCCGGTAAATATTCGTTTCTGCGCAAAGCGATACACCGTCCTAACTTTTTTGGATAGGACAGTGTATGCAAGGAGGTGCTTGACTGTTGAGAAATCGAGGTGATTTTTACGATGGACCTGAAATTGAATCAGTTGGTAGAGCTGAAAAAAGCGCATCCCTGCGGAAGTAAGGAGTGGACCGTGCTG
>CAMWSZ010000299.1 GCA_947177005.1 uncultured Clostridia bacterium
CCATTTTACCATACCTTCTTCTTAAATGAAAGTCTTTTATTGAAAAGTAGTATTACGAGTTTTTCAAGAGCCAGGGGACGGAAATCTACAACGATGTCGCTGACTTTGTAGGAACAAACGGCTGTTACTACTATCGCAGTAAAGGCAGTACCGACAACAAGCACAAGTATCTGCAAGGGCAGATGTTGGTGCTGGCCCCCAGCGAAGGCTTCATCCCATCCGAGTTGTGGCTTCAGGTTCGGAAGAAAATTATAGCGAACCAGAACTATCAGCCAGCGAGGAAGGCACGTCATTCGTGGATGGCTGGTAAAATCAAATGCGGTAACTGCGGTCATGCGCTGATGGCAATTCATTCCTGTGGCTATCTCTATTTTCGGTGTTCTGTCCATGCGGAAAACAAATCTTGCCCCGGCTGTGGCACTATCAGACTGCACGATTTGGAGGCAGTAGTATACCAGCAGATGGTGAAGAAGCTGGAGGACTACAAGACGCTGACAGGGCGTAAAAAGAAGAAAGCTGCCAGCCCGAAGCTGACAGCAAAACAAATGGAACTAGCCCAGGTAGAGAGTGAGATTGAAAAGCTGCTGGACACGCTGACGGGCGCGGCTCCGGTGCTGCTCTCTTACGTCAATACCAAGATTGAAGAACTGGACAGCCACCGCCAGGCCCTCGCCAGCGAGATTGCCAAACTGACCGCTGAGGCGGTGTCCCCGGAGCAGATCGACACGATCTCCGACTATCTGGATGATTGGGAGAACGTCAGCTTTGAGGACAAGCAGAAGGTGGTAGATTTGATGATTACCGTCATTCGCGCCACCAGTGAGAAGCTGCAAATTGAATGGAAAATCTGACGGCGGGTATACCGTCAGACCAATATCTTTTTATGCCCTTGTCCATAGTAGTTCTGTATACATTCCCACCTGCAAATAGTTCCGGCCCAGGCGCGAGAGGTCTTTCGTTACAACGGTCTTGATCTCGCCGTTCTCTACGAGTTCGATCATTTCCATAAAGCCGGGACGCTGGAAGTTCGCACCGCTCCACCCGTCGTCTACGAAAAAACGGTACGGAACCAGATTATGCTCTTTCGCATAGGTTTCGAGGATGCGTTTTTGAGAGCGGATTTGTCAAGGGTATTTTCTCCTTAAAAATAGAGTAGATGGATGTCAATGTTTTCTGTTAAAAGAGTGTCAGTTGATCTTCGGATTGCCGTGTTTCAAAACTGGAGTTGCTTTTCATTCGCCAACGAGTAGCTGCGCCACGCGTACCTGGAACAATTTCCAGCAATTCCTTATCTTTGAGAACATAAAAGATTTTTTTCATCCTATTACTATCTGTAATACCGGTCAAACTCCGTGCAATGGCATTGTTGATTGTTTCATGTTCTCCAAGATAATCAAGAACAATTGTTTCTGCATCAGCAAGTCGTTCATGCTTTATTGTGACAATGACACTATTCGCAGTTTCTATAATGGAAGGAGGTTTCAGCTGCATTTCTTGCATAGCCCGGAATGCAGTATTTAGGCCCTCGCCAACATCTTTATTGGGTGGAGATGGGAATTTAGATATTAAGCGGATTATTTTGGGATTTCTTGAATATTGTTCACTTAAAATATTTTCCACTGTTATATGCCCAGGTAATTTTCCTGGACTTTCTATTTCAATGCGATTAGTGAAAATGCGAATTTGGATATCTTTTAGGATGCTATAATCTCGATGTAGTACTGCATTAGTAATGATTTCATGCAAGGTAACATCGGGATATATTTTGCTCTCTTTTCCGTCCCTACTAATAACTCCTACCTTTTCCACAATCTCTTTAACAATAGCAACCGTTTTATTTATCAGAGAATAGATATCGCCTTCAATAGATATTGGGAAACCGTCTTCTAAAGTTCCTCGTTCTCCTTCGCACTCATCAGTATGATATCGTAAAATGCGTACACCAGATTGCTTCGGCAAAATGGTTTGGGGACATTCGTCATATAGGAGTTCACCAGCAACATTGATTTTGGCATTACTATCCATTACACGCTGTTTTCTTAACCAATCATATGGCGAAGTCTGAGGCACAACATCATGAAGAAAATTTAACAAAACCGAAGAATCCTTTATATCATCAAATACTCCCTGCGTTATTTCGTCCTCATATGATGCAAGGCCCTTATCAAGTTGCAATCGAAGCATTTTTTCGGGAGTGTCACATGGTAAGTTTTGGACGCCGTGCCGTTCATATATTTTCCCATCTGATGCTTTTATAAAAGCATTTGTCTTGTGGATGATGATATGAAAAACATAAGTGTGTTTAACCGGATGTTCAAACGCCTCTATTGCGTATGATTCAAAAGATGGCAGGATTTCTTCAAGAAGGGTAACATATTGGTTAAAACTTTCCTCATTTATGTATCCATCCCAAAAGTATTGATTCTTGTCATCAAAATGAGAAATTCCCAAATATATTTCTCCACCATTTGAATTTGCAAACGCAGAAATAGTTCTGGACAATTTGGCAGGTTTTATGTCTTTACCCTTCATGTCCATACTCCAGTTTTCAGACAGTGCGACAATTTTATCAACATCCGTACTACTAATAATTTTCTTTGAATAGTGAATAGGCATATGATTCCCCTTATCTATGCGTTATTTATCATCACAACGTTATCTGTCCACATCTCACACTGGCTTATCACTGTCTGCACAGCGTCATCCATGCCCTCCGGCGGATATTTATGTCGCCTGAGCAATCGTTTGACTAGCTTTCGCATCCCGGCCCTGGCACTCTCTTTCTTTTGCCAATCAATGGTTCGATTTTTTCGCAGGAGGTCAGTCAATTCTTTTGTGATGGCAATCAGTTCCTCATGCTCATAAAAATCTTTGACGGCTTGGGGCCTGGTGAGTGCATCATAGAAAGCCAATTCTTCCGCATTCAACCCCAAAGTCTCTCCTTCCGCATTAGCGGTAGCAATATCTTTAGCAAGCTTCAATAACTCCTGGATGACTTCCTCATTGGTGAGCATCCCGTTCAGATAGCGGTTCATGGCGCTCTGGATGATCTCAGAAAATTTCTCTGACTTGACCAGATTTGTCCTGCGGTAGACGACAACCTGTTCTGCAATCAGCTTTTTCAAAAGTTCAACAGCGAGATTTTTCTCCTTCATATTGGCGATTTCTTCAAGGAACTTCGGATCAAACAATGAAAACTCTGATTTCACATCGGAGAAAAGGTTAATCACGCCCTCGCTTTTGATACTGTGCTTCAATAGCTCGTTGATGTGCTCATTTACTTCAGGGAGAGTAAACTTCTTACCTGTTTCACCAGACTGCAAGCGGACGATCATAGTGCGAACAGCATCGAAGAATGCCGCCTCAAAGCGGGTATTCTCATCCACTAAACTCCCGCACAGGGAGAGTGCCTGACGGAGCAGCAACGCTTCCTTAATATAGACATTCTGCGTCCGCTGATTTTCGGGCAGGTCATGATCTGCGATACTTTTACCTAAAATGAAGTTTACACCTCCGCTGATAGCTTTTGCCTTTTCCAAGTCATCGCCGGACATAAACTTCCCATAATCATATCCATAGAAGAAATCCCGGCAAATCGAAAACTTTTCCAGAAACTTCGGGTAGGCGGCTTTACTGACGTCGGTATCTCCATAATTCTTTTTATCCCTGGCAGTGTAGTCGTTCATCGCCTGCTTGAGTGCGGCAGCAATACCCACATAGTCCACCACCAACCCGCCCTCTTTATCTTGGAAGACACGATTGACACGGGCGATAGCCTGCATCAGATTGTGACCGGACATAGGCTTGTACACATACATGGTTGCCAATGACGGGACATCAAAGCCCGTCAACCACATATCTACAACAATAGCAATTTTCAAGGGCGATCCATTGTCTTTGAACTGTCTTGCCAACTCATCTTTACGGGCCTTATTGCCGACGATCTCCCGCCATTCCTCTGGATCGTTGTTCCCTTGGGTCATCACAATAGCTACTTTCTTCGTCCATGCCGGACGCAGTTCCAGGATACGCTTGTATATTTTCATAGCGATAGGACGGGAGTAGGCAACGATCATGGCTTTACCGGTGAGAATATTGGCCCGATAGTTTTCATAGTGATCCAGAATGTCGCTGACCAGAGAGTTGATAGTCTGGTCTGCACTCAGTATAGCTTCCATCTGCCCTAACTCTTTCTTGCTCTTTTCAATCACATAGGGGTCAGCATTCTGAGCCATGATGTCGTACTCTGTATCAATGAGACGAAGGGTATTCTCGTCCAGCTTCAGATGGATGACACGGCTCTCATAGTAGACTGGCCTTGTGGCTCCGTCCTCTACGGCCTGTGTCATATCATAGATGTCGATATATTCACCAAACACCTCGCGGGTATTGCGGTCCTTGGATGAGATGGGTGTACCAGTGAAGCCGATGTATGTAGCATTGGGCAGACTGTCCCGAATGATCCGGGCTGTGC
>CAMWSZ010000300.1 GCA_947177005.1 uncultured Clostridia bacterium
CAGCTGGGTGTTGACGCGGGCACGCAGGACCGCCAGTGAAAACGGCTTCGTAACATAATCGTCTGCGCCGGATTCCAGACCGGTCACGATATCTGTCTCCAGATCGTTTGCGGTAAGCAGAATAACAGGCACTGCCGTACCACTGCGCCGCACCTCCCACAAAAGCTCCAGACCGTTTCCGTCCGGCAGGTTGACGTCCAAAATCAGCAGGTCGAACGCCGCGGCGGACAGCGCCGTGCGGGCTTGGGCGAGAGTGGGGTACAGACTGACGTGGATATCACCGTTTTCCAGGGCAAAGCTGATGCCCCGCCCTAATGCTGCATCGTCCTCCAGCAGAAGGATTTGTTTCATGGAGTCACTTCCTTTGGGTACGTTTTTTTGTATTATATCCTTTTTTTCCCGTTTTTGCAAGGACCTTATATATTTATTGACAGAACAGGCACTTGGTACTATACTGAAAATGGTAGGGAACCCGTTGTTATAAGAGATACAAGATAAAGGAGTGCGTCATGAACAACGAAGAAAAAATTTTAGAGATGCTCGGGCAGATCACCGGACAAATCGGACAAATCAATGGGCAGATTGAACAGATCAATGGACAGATCGAACAAATTAACGGACGGCTGGACCGCATAGAAACACGTATGGACCATCTGGAAGAGCGTATGGACCATCTGGAAACGCGTATGGATCATCTGGAAACGCGCATGGACTGTTTGGAGGCCGAACAGGCGGAAATGAAGAAAACCCTCGTCCACGTCAACGCTACGCAGGAAAGTCTTGTGCTGCCGCGGCTGCAAGAGCTGTATGAGGGTCATCATATTATTATGGAGACACTCGACAGCCGGTATCCTACCTATGCGGAGTTCGAGGAGCTGAAGGACGATCATTTTGCTGTCAAGGAAAGCGTCAGAAAAATGATTGTTGACATCAACGAGCTGAAAAAGGCTCAGTAACATCTCGTACATACGGCATTGACATAAGAGCGCGGCTTTGTTAAAATAATAGCAGGACTACCGGTAAGGAACCTGGTTGATTCACCGTCCCGCCTGACCGGCCGGAACAAAGGGGGAAGCTATATGTATCACTGTCATATTGAATTTTACTGCATAGGATCTCAACATGACATCTATGAAGAATTTCAAAGGATGCCCCCGCTTGCGTTGTTCACTCATGACTTTACCGTGACCGATACGCCGGAGCCCGCCCTGAACGCCGCCGCGGATGTGATACTGGCAGACGTGCGCGGTATGGATGCAGGTCCTGTCCTGCAAACACTGGTATCCGGCAAACGGGAATCCGCAGATTTGATTCTGCTGGCCGGTGCGGAGCAGGTCCAAGAACTGGACCTCGCCCCCGTCCGGGATGTATGGATCATGCCGGCGTCCGACGGGGAACTGCGCTTTCGGTTTCTGCGCCTCCAGGAAAACCTCCGGCAGCGCTGCGAGCTTTGGCAGGCAAACCAGTTTCTGGAAACCACAATCAACAGCAGTCCCAATCTGATCTGGTATAAAACAAAACAGGGAATTCATGAGAAGGTCAATGACAGTTTCTGCCGGAAATCAGGCCGGCCCCGTGAGGAGATCGAAGGCTGTGTGCATGTATGGGGCGTCCGCGACGCGGACACCGCCTGCGCCTTCTCCGACCGGCAGGTAATTGAGACAAAACAGACCTGTTTCACAGAGGAGACCATTGATACCACAGAGGGCCCGCGGCTGCTGGCCACCTATAAATCCCCCCTGTTCGATTGGAACGGCAGCGTTATGGGCACCGTGGGCGTGGCGCTGGACATCACGCAGGAGCGCGCCTATGAGCAGGACCTGCTGAAGAAAAACGAGACCCTGGAGTTCCTGTTCAAAACAATGGAGTGCGGCGTCATCTGCCATACAATGGACGGTTCCCGGATTCTCAGCATCAACGACGCGGCGCTGCGTCTGCTGGACTTTGCCTCACAGGAGGAGCTGGAGGCCGGCGGCTTTGATACCATTACCGCCTCCGTGGTGGAGGAGGACCAGCCGAAGCTGCTCGACTGCATCCAGTCCCTCCGCCGCGCCAACGAGTCGGCGGCCACCGAGTACCGCGTCCGCCACCGGGACGGCTCTGTGCTGCATATCATCGGCAATATCAAGCTGGTGGAGTCCAACGGCGAGTGGTTCTACCAGCGGTTTCTGCTGGACTGTACCGGCCAAAAGCTGCGTGAGCAGGAAAAACAGTCCATAATGGATCGAAAAATCAGCTACCAGGAGCAGCTGTTCAATATATTCTCTACTTATCTGGCCCACAGTACGGACGACGTCTATATGATGCTGGACGCCGGGGCGAATCATGCGGAATACGTCAGCCCCAACGTGGAGCGTGTTCTGGGCATCCCGGTTCAAGAGATCGAAACGGATTTCTCGCGCATCAGCCGCGCCTGGCATATGACGGAGAATTTGAGGAATGATCTGCTTGCCATGCAGCCGGGCGGCGCGCTGCCGGTGCTGGAGACGGAGCGGGTCAACGAAAAAACCGGAGAACGCAGATGGTTCCGGGAGAGCATCTACTGCGCGTCCCTTCAGGGCGAAAAGAAGATTATTATTTATATCTCCGACCGTACCCAGGAGCGTCAGGATCAGGCCGACCTGCTCCGGGCGCTGGATATGGCGGAGGAGGCAAGCAAAGCGAAAAGCGCGTTTCTCAGCAGCGTCAGCCACGACATCCGCACGCCCATGAACGCCATTATGGGCTTTCTGGCCCTGCTGCGGGAGGCGTCCGATAAACCGGACCGGGTTCTGGAGTACACCCAGCGGATCGACGCCGCCAGCCAGCATCTGCTGGGACTGATTAACAATGTGCTGGATATGAACAAAATCGCCGGCGGCGGCACGGCCCTGAATCTGACGGAGCTGTACCTTGCGGAACTGATTGACGAAATCAATACGATTATCCGCCCCCAGGCAAAGGAGAAAAACCAGACCTTTGAGATCCGCACCTCCGCCATTACCTGCGAGCATCTGGTGGGCGACAAGCTGCGCATCAATCAGATCCTCATCAATATTCTCTCCAACGCGGTGAAATATACCCAGAGGGGCGGCACGGTGAGCATGACCGTCAGGGAGCTGCCTCATGCGGTGGAGGGGTACAGCCGGATTCAGTTTGTGGTCCGGGACAACGGGCAGGGTATGAGCGAGGCGTATCAGAAGGTCCTCTTCGCTCCCTTTACCCGGGAACAGGATACGCTGACCAATCAGATTCAAGGGACCGGTCTGGGGATGTCCATTACCAAAGAACTGGTCGAACTGATGAACGGCACGATTCAGGTAGAAAGCCGTCTGGGCAAGGGCAGCACGTTTACCGTGGAGCTGGAGCTGCGTGCCCGGAAACAGGAGGCAGATCCCAAATTCTGGAAGGCCCACGGCCTGCGCCGTATGATGGTGGTGGACCGTGACGAAAGTGTCTGTAGAGAGATCGTGCGGCTGATGACCGGAACCGGCGTGCGGGTGGAGTACGCTGCGGACGGCCGGACGGCGGCCGGCAGAATCTGCTCCGCAAAGGATGAGCCATATGATCTGGTCCTGCTGGACTGGAACATGCCCGGCAGCATGGAGACCGCCCGTCTGATCCGGGACCGGTGCCCCGGAAAGCCCCCGCTGATCATTTCCACCGGCTGGGACTGGCCGGACAGCAAAAACGGTGCCCAAAAAGCGGGGATCTCCCATTTTCTGCCGAAGCCCTTCTTTCTGAGCAACTTCCGGGAGGCGGTGGAACGCCTTATGCGGCCTGCGAAGAAGGTCCCGGTATCCACCGGCAGCAGCGCTTTGGAGGGAAAACGTGTGCTGGTGGTGGACGACATTGAGGTAAACCGGATTATTATGGTCAAGATTCTCGGCACCTCGGGCGCGTTGTGCGAGACGGCGGAGAACGGAAAGGAGGCGGTGGAGAAGTTCAGCGCCTCAAAGCCCGGCTATTATGACCTGATTATGATGGATATCCAGATGCCCGTAATGGACGGCTACTCCGCGGCCCGGGCCATTCGTGCCAGCGGCCACCCCAGCGCCAAACGGGTGGCGGTCATTGCGATGACGGCCAATGCGTTTGTGGACGACGTGCGCACGGCATTAGACGCCGGAATGGACGCCCATATCGCCAAGCCGATCATGGTGGACAAGATGACGGCTATCATAAAAGACGTTCTGGCGGCAAAGGATAAAGACGAGAGGTAAAGGTGGACGGTCATTTGCCCGGTGCCGTCTCAGAGACCCCGCATGAAAAGAGCAGGAAATTTCCTCTTGACATTCCGGCCCTTCATCTGGTATAGAATAAATACAACGTGTAGCGTCAATGCGTAATTCCGGTTGACAGCTATGCGTTGTTTTTTTGTCCTTAACTGGGCGCCTCCCAGTCCGCAAACACCTTGCCGCCGCGGTAGAAAATCCAGATGTCCCGGCGTCCCCAGGATGCCTCCACCGCTTCCGGACATAATATTTC
>CAMWSZ010000301.1 GCA_947177005.1 uncultured Clostridia bacterium
GCAATGGATTGGCCCATCACGCCGGAGGCAATGGAGTGGGGACCCCGTTTCATCTGGGAGCGGTACGGCCTGCCAATATACATCACAGAGAATGGCCTTTCCTGCCGCGACCAGGTGTTTCTGGACGGCAAAGTCCATGACCCCCAGCGGATTGATTTTACTGCCCGTTATCTGCGCTGTTTGTCCAACGCGGCTGCGGCAGGCGTGGATGTGCGGGGATATTTCCACTGGTCCGCCCTAGACAATTTTGAGTGGGCAGAGGGTTATGGCCAGCGGTTTGGCCTGATTTACGTTGACTATCCTACCGGACAGCGCATTCCGAAAGACAGTGCAGAATGGTACGCAAATATCATCCGCACCAACGGCAGCAGCTTATAAACGGAGGACGCGATATGCCTGTTTCCTACAATGAATCCTGCCGGGTATTCCGGCTCGACACCATGAATACGACCTATCTGATTGGTATTGTGGGCAAAGAAAATTTCCTGGGACAGATTTACTATGGCCCCGCCGTTCCCGATGATGATATGCGGTTTCTGATGCGTTTGGAGGACCGTCCCTGGACCCCGGACAGCAATCCGCGGGAGCGGGCCAGTTTTTATGACGCATTTCCCTTTGAGTACCCTGCCTGGGGCGGTGGTTCTTTCCGGGAACCCTGTCTGCGGGTACAGGATGCCGCAGGCGGCGGAAACTGCGAACTATTTTATGAGAGTCATACCATTTTGCCCGGCAAACCGGCCCTTACAGGACTTCCCGCCGCCTATGGGACCCCGGAGCAGTGCGACACACTGGAAATCATTTGCCGCGACCCGATATTGCAGTTACGGGTTTCCTTGCTGTATACCGTGTTCAGAGATTCGGATGTGATCTGCCGCAGTGTACACATCAAAAATGACGGAGACACTCCCCTCTCTCTCACCGCCGTTCTGTCCGCTTCGCTGGAGCTGGACAATATGGATTTCGATGTCATCACGCTGCACGGAAGCTGGGCGCGTGAGCGGGAGATGGACCGCCGTCCGCTGGCACACGGAAAACAGGAGGCGTTTTCTCTGCGGGGTATTTCCTCTCACCAATACCATCCGTTTCTGGCGCTGTGCGAGCATACCGCCACACAGGAACAGGGGCTGGCCTACGGCATGAGCTTCGTCTACTCCGGCAACTTTCTGGCACAGGCGGAACTCGACCAATTCGAGAAAGTCCGTGCCGTTATGGGCATCCATCCCGACGGTTTTTGCTGGTATTTGGAACCGGGAGAGGTTTTTCAAGCCCCGGAGGTACTGCTGGTATGTTCGGAAAATGGTCTGGGCGGTATGAGCCGGGCCTATCACGACTTGCTGCGGAATCACTTGATTCGAGGCCAGCAGAAGCATCGTCCCACGCTGCTGAACAGCTGGGAAGCGTGTTACTTCGATTTTGACCACGACAAACTGCTGGAACTGGGCCAGGAAGCGGCCAAAAGCGGGATTGAGATGCTTGTTGTTGACGACGGCTGGTTCGGGCAGCGGTATAATGAAACGACCAGTCTGGGGGACTGGTATGTGAATGAAGCAAAACTCCCCGGTGGCCTGAAACGGCTGGGGGATGAACTGAACGAACTGGGTGTAAAACTGGGCATCTGGATGGAACCGGAAATGATATCCCCTGATTCCAACCTGTACCGTACACATCCGGACTATGCCATGACGCTCCCAAGCCGTGCCCCGACACTGGCTCGGAACCAGCTGATATTAGATCTTACCCGCAAGGAAGTACGGGACTGCGTGTACAGTCAGATCGCAGCAGTGCTGCGCTCCGCTCCTATTGTCTATTTGAAGTGGGATATGAACCGCCCTTTGACCGATCTGTATTCATCTGCGCTGCCTCGTGAACGGCAGGGGGAGGTATATCATCGCTATATGCTGGGCGTTTATGAGCTTCAGGAGCGGCTGGTCACTGATTTTCCTGATCTGCTGCTGGAAAACTGCTGTTCCGGCGGCGGACGGTTCGATGCCGGAATGCTGTACTACAGCCCGCAGATATGGACAAGCGATAACGGAGAGGCGATTGACCGTCTGAGCATTCAGGAGGCTACCGCTCTGGCATATCCGTTCAGCTCTATGGGCGCCCATGTTACCTGCTGTCCCTGTCATATAAACGGACGGATTACTCCCTTTGTTACCCGCGGCCAAGTATCCATTCCGGGCTGCTTTGGCTATGAACTGGATATCAGCAAACTTACGGCTGAGGAGCGCGCTATGATTCCCGCTCAACTGGAGGCATACCTTCTCTATGGTCCGATCTTCCACATGGGAGACTATTACCGGCTTGCTTCCTGCACAAAAAATCACTCTTATGATGCTGTGATGGCGGTCTCAAAGGATAAATCTCAAGCAGCTGTGTTGTATGTTCAGGTCATTTCCCGTGCCTACCGCCGGTCCCTGCGGCTGCTTTTGAATGGGCTGGATGGGAATGCCCGCTATCGGGAATGTAAAAGCGGCGAGACACGTTCCGGCGCGGCCTGGATGCACGGTGGTCTGCTTCTGAAAGATGTTCAGGCGGATTTCCACAGTGAATTGATCGTGCTG
The DNA here is from genome assembly GCA_947177005.1 of uncultured Clostridia bacterium. GTDB lineage: Bacteria > Bacillota > Clostridia > Oscillospirales > Oscillospiraceae > Pelethomonas. Next base: position 2,565 of record CAMWSZ010000301.1, read on the forward strand.
GAAAGAGTGGAAATTTAACATGATAGAATGATAAGGAGGTCTATTTGTGAACGATAAGAATTATCCTAAATGGCTCGATCATTGCGTTTTCTACGAAATTTATCCGCAGTCATTTAAGGACAGCAATGCCGACGGTATCGGTGACTTTCAAGGGATTATATCCAAGCTTGACTATATCGTTGAACTTGGCTGCAACGCGATCTGGCTTAATCCCTGCTTTGAATCACCTTTTGGCGATGCGGGTTATGATGTTTCCAACTATTATAAGACTGCGCCAAGATACGGCACCAACGAGGACCTGAAACAGCTTTTTGATGAGATCCATAAGCGTGATATGCACATCTTACTGGATCTTGTTCCGGGACATACCTCTGTAGAACATGAGTGGTTCCGGCAGTCGAAGAAAGCAGGGCGCAATGAATACACCGACCGTTATGTGTGGACGGACAGTATTTGGAAGGAACCGGTCGGCTATGCCTCGTTGCGGGGTATCTCCGAGAGAGACGGCAGCTGTATGGTAAACTTTTTCTCAAATCAGCCCGCGTTGAATTATGGGTATTACCGGCCTGATCCAAATGAGCCGTGGCAGCAGTCCATACAGGATGCCGGTCCGCAGGGAACAATCAGCGCCATAATCGATATCATGCGGTTCTGGCTGCAAATGGGCTGTGATGGTTTTCGCGTGGATATGGCCGGTTCTCTGGTAAAGGGCGACGAGGACGGAAAAGGCACTATAGAAGTTTGGATACAGATTCGGAAATTTTTAGACGATGAATTTCCAGATGCAGCTATGGTTTCCGAATGGGGTGAGCCTGAACAAAGTTTGCAGGGCGGCTTTCATATGGACTTTCTGCTGCATTTCGGCTCGTCGCATTACAACGATCTGTTCCGCTGTGAGAAGCCCTTTTTTGCTGGGAAAGGCGATGTCTCGGAATTTGCAAAGAAATATATCGAGAGCTACAGAAAGTCAGCACACAAAGGACTTATCTGTATTCCGTCCGGCAATCACGATATGGAAAGACTTTCACACAGGGTACAGGGAGATAAGCTGAAAATTGCATTTGGCTTTCTGCTTACCATGCCGGGTGTTCCCTTCATCTATTACGGCGACGAGATCGGTATGCGTTATTTGGAAGGGCTGACATCCGTAGAGGGCGGCTATGGCAGGACGGGGTCCCGCTCTCCTATGCAGTGGGATCATTCTCTGAACGCTGGCTTTGGAAATTCTCCAAAGGATATGCTTTACATCCGACAGGATGAGAGCTGCGGCAAACCTACGGTTGTGGATCAAATCAATGATAAAGACTCACTCTGGAATGAAATAAAGCGTCTGATTGCCCTGCGCAAGAAACATACCGCATTGCAGAGCTGGGGAGAAATTGAAATAATATACGCTGAAAAGAATCTGTACCCCTTTGCATATATGAGATATGATGATTCCGAAAAATTGCTTGTGGTGTTAAATCCATCAGATAAAAAAGCCCATCTTCATGCAACATATGAAGTAAAAGAAACTTCATATTCGTTTGGCAGGAAAATGTCCATTAAAAGTGGAATCATGATATTAGAGGCAAATTCATTTGGAATTTATAAGCTATAAGGCAAAGCGCAGGAAACGGCAAAACAGAGAATTTCGCTGTACTGGTCCGCATCGACCAGCACCACCAGATGTCCGATGCACCAGGTCACGATGTAACCGCCGCCCTGCAAATAGCCGTCGTGCCGGTCAGAGGCACCAACTACAGCAGCAATACTCTGTCCTACACTGAACTTTTCCGCAACAATCAATTTATATTCCATACGCACTTCTCCTCTAAGATTAGATTTCTTGATTGGCAGGTTGTTTCTATCTCTGTATTAAACCTGTTAGAGTGGGTGTTATGGGGGTTGCACC
>CAMWSZ010000302.1 GCA_947177005.1 uncultured Clostridia bacterium
AAAACGGCAAGTATCAATCCCCTTGGAGAAAACGGGAAAGCCCCGAAACCACTGTACCGCAGCAGTTTCAGCGCCTGTAATAATTTCTCTGGTAGCCTTTTTAGCTGATACGGTAGCTGTAGTCTAAATTATGTTAATTAGAAAAATTATTTTCCCATTATTTTCACTCATTTCTATTCTTCTCTTTTGGTAGCACACAGGTGGTATATTAATAAAAAATTTCAATTTAAATTCCAGAAATTGCCTACACAGAAAAATTTTGTCTGTGTATTACTCAAAAGAATCAATATTACAAATTCCAATACAATTTCGTTTACATAATTTTTTTACCGTTGTATAGAAGCATAAAAAATTTCCCCCGGCATCAGCCAGGGGAAATTTTTGGTATATATTTAATACATCTCAATATACGCATCGCGTTCTGCACCCACGGAGACATACTTAATCGGACAATTTACCGATTTCTCCAGGTACGCAATATATTCCAATGCGGCCTGCGGAAGCTCCGACTTCTTACGGCATTTTGAAACATCCCCGAATCCGGCCATATACTCATAGACCGGTTTGGCACGGTTCAGCCGCAGACCCGAGGGGAAATCCGTTGTACGGACGCCGTCAATCTCGTAGGCTGTACAGATTGGGATTTGATCCAGGTAGCTCAAAACATCCAGTTTTGTCAAAGCGATTTCTGTTGCGCCCTGCGTCAGGACGCCGTATTTGCTCGCCACGACATCAAAACCGCCTACACGGCGCGGGCGGCCGGTAGCCGCACCGTACTCGCCGCCGGCGCTGCGAAGCGCCTCCGCTTCCTCACCGAAAAACTCGCAGGTAAACGGTCCCTCCCCCACACAGCTCGAATATGCCTTCATGATTCCTATAGAGCGGTCCAGCTTGCGGGACGGGATACCGGCCCCAATGGGTGCATAGGCTGCAATTGAGGAGGAACTGGAGGTGTAGGGGAAAATACCGAAATCAATGTCACGCAGGGCTCCTAACTGTGCCTCAAACAATATATTTTTGCCGGAATCCGCCGCTTCATTGAGATATTTGGACGTATCACAGATATAGTCCGTCCATGGGAGACCGTACTCGCGCAGCCAGGAGACCATTTCCTCAGCCTTAACCGCCTCATGACCGTAGCCTTGTTCCACTGTCAGATTTTTCCATTCGACGATATCACCGATTCGCTCTGTAATGTCGTTCAATTCCAGCAGATCGCCCATTCGTAGCGTCTTTTTCATGTATTTATCTGCGTAAACAGGGGCGATGCCGCGGCGCGTGGAGCCGAACTTTTTCCCGGCCAGCCGGTCCTCCTCCAAGCAGTCCATTATCTTGTGATACGGCATACAAATTGTTGCTTTTTCGCTGATTTTGAGATTTTCCGGCGTGATGTTGATGCCGCCCTCCCGCAACCGTGCGGCCTCGCCGCACAAATGCTCCAGGTCGATGACCATACCCGGACCCAAGACGTTTACGGTGCCCTCACGGAGAATGCCCGACGGCATCAGGTTCAAAATAAACCTGCCCCGGTCGTTCACCACCGTATGGCCCGCGTTGTTTCCGCCCTGATAGCGTACCACGACTTCATAGCGTTCGCTCAGCAGATCCACCATTCGGCCTTTGCCCTCGTCGCCCCAATTGATGCCTACAATTGCTGTCAACATAGCTTTTTTTGCCCCCATTTTCTGTATCTTAATTGTGTGTTTACTTGTTTTTATTCAATGCTGATGATATAGTAATACACCGGCTGGCCGCCCGGCAGAACCGACAGTTCCGCTTCCGGAATCTGCTTCGAAAAAATCTCCTGTGCCTTTTCGGCCTGCTCCTCGCTGACGTCCTCGCCGGAAAACAGCGTGATAAACTCCGCACCGCGTGTCTTAGCCTCCTGCGCCAGTTCCTCCAGCAGCACTGTAATATCTCTGTTGGTGCTGAACAATTTTCCGTCCAGAAGAGCCAGATAGTCGCCCTCACTGATGGCAAAGCCGTCAAAATCACTGTTGCGGGCTGCGTAGGTAATGAGCGCCGTGGAGACGTTCCGGATGGACGACGTCATAGCTTCCAGCAGCGCACTCTGTTCCAGCTCCAAATCGACGGACATCATCGCGGTCACACCCTGGGGGATGGTCTCGGTGGGAACGACGGCCACATCTTTTTCCGTCAGTCCGATGCACTGCTGGGCCGCCATGATAATATTTTTGTTGTTCGGGAGTACAAAGACGGTCTGGGCATTCACCCGCTCGATTTCTTTCAAAATGCTCTCCGTTGACGGGTTCATGGTCTGTCCGCCGGAGATGATGCCGTCAACGCCCAGATCCTGAAAAACAGCCGCCAGTCCGTCACCGGCGCATACCGCCAGAAATCCATAGCGTTTCTCCGGTTCAGGGGGATTTTCGGGGACAGTCTCCTCCACATCATCCTCCAGATCGTCAACGCACTGCGCCTTTTTGCCGGCGGCCAGATCCTCCTGCTGAGTACGCATGTTCTCAATTTTTGCCAGTTCCAGCGTTCCATACTTCTGGGCCTCGTTGAGTGCGCTGCCCGGCGTATTGGTGTGGACATGGACCTTAAAGGCGCCGTCGTCCTCGCCTATGACCAGGCTGTCGCCGATGCTGTTCAGATAGGTCCGCAGGCCGGACAGATCGACGTTTTCGTCATTTTTGCGCACGATAAAGACCGTATCAAAGGCAAAGGTGATTTCCTCAGAAGAAAAGCTGTTGAAATCCGCTTTTGCTTTTTTAACGGGGGTGCTTTCGTCCGGTTCCGGGAGCGGTTCGCCCCGCAGGGCGGCCAGCATTCCCTCCAGGATGACCAGATAGCCCTTTCCGCCCGCGTCAACGACGCCCGCTTTTTTCAAAACCGGGTTCATATCGGTGGTTTGGGCCAAAACCTCGCAGCCGGACCGCAGTGCTTCCGACAGAACATATTCAACATCATTTTGTTCCGCGGCGGCTTCCACCGCACGTTTTGCGGCTAAACGCGAGACGGTCAGGACGGTGCCCTCCGCCGGTTTCATGACCGCGCCGTAGGCGGAGGCGACGCCCTCCTGCATGGCGGCGGCAAACTGTGCCGCACCGGCCTCGACGTGACCCTTCAGGGCCTTTGACAGTCCGCGGAAGAGGAGGGAGAGGATGACGCCGGAGTTGCCGCGTGCGCCGCGCAGCAGCGCCCCGGCGGTCACGGAGGCCGCCTGTCCGATTTCCGGGGTATCGTTTTTGCGCAGCTCAGCGGCGGCGGCGTCAATGGTGAGGCTCATATTGGTGCCGGTATCCCCGTCCGGGACCGGGAAAACATTGAGGTCGTTGATCTGCTGCTTCTGCAAATGAATGGCCGCGGCCCCGTGGAGAATCATCTGCTTGAACTGTATTCCGTTGATTACCTGCATCGTCATACCCCCTTGCCGGCACTGCCGGACACAACAGAGTCCACGCACACGTCCACGCTCTTGACGGGGACGCCGGTGTATTTGCTCACTTTATATTGCACTTCGCTCATAATGGAGCGGCAGACGGCGGTGATATTGATGCCGTGCTCAACGATGATATGCAGGCGGATTGAGACAGTGGCGTCCTCGTTGTAGATGACCTGCACGCCCTTGCTCATGGCCTCTTTGCGCAGAAGATGCACCAGACCGTCGGTCATGGAGCGGAAGGCCATTCCCTTTACGCCGAAGCAGTTCGTGGCCGCATTGCCTGTAATGTTTGCGAAAACCGCGTCGCTGATGCTGATTTCGCCTTTGTTTGACTGTAGCTTTATCATGGAAACCATCCTTTCAAGAGAGGATCAAGTTAAGCTATTATATACCAAATTTTCTCTGATAACAAGTAGAAAAAAGAAACTCATGAAAAATCTCAAAAATCTACGATTCCGACTATTGAAAAATCCGGACGTTTGACATATTATCTATTTATCTATCTATGCAGAATCAAAAAAACCGGCTTGTCCGCAGGGGCGGGCCGCCAGCAAATGAGGATTTTTTTACATGAGAGTAATAACAGGCTCTGCCAGAGGCAGAAAATTAAAGGAATTGGAGGGCCTTGAAACCCGTCCCACCACGGACCGCGTCAAAGAAGGCATCTTCAACATCATTCAATTCGATATTGAGGGCCGGAGGGTTCTGGACCTCTTTGCCGGGACCGGCCAGCTGGGTATCGAGGCCCTCAGCCGCGGCGCGGCAAACGCCACTTTTGTGGAGCAGCGCCGGGACGCCGTGTCCCTGATCCGCGGCAATCTGAAAATCACAAACCTGGAAGCCGCCGCAAAAGTGGTCTGCGGCGGGGCGGTTCCCTTTCTACAGTCCACGAAAGAGCGGTTTGATCTTGTTTTTCTCGACCCGCCGTTTCCTGCCAATCTCTGGGAAAGTACGCTTACAGCAATTTCCGGATTTGACATTTTGTCCGATCATGGTATAATTGTCTGTGAGTCCCCGGCGGAACAGTCCATGCC
>CAMWSZ010000303.1 GCA_947177005.1 uncultured Clostridia bacterium
CAGATACACCGGATGTCCCGCCTCCTTGAACTCCGGCGACAGTACCTCGCCCGCCAGAATGGGCGCAATGGCAAAAGAAATCAGCGTGGGCGGTACGTCCAGATCCAGGAAAGAGCCGGACATCGAATCCTTGCCGCCGATTGCCGCGCAGCCGTAATCCATCTGGGCGCGCATGGCCCCCAGCAGCGCCGCAAACGGCTTGCCCCATCGTTCGGGGACGGTACGCAGCTTCTCAAAATACTCCTGCAAGGTCAAGTACGCTTTCCGGTAGTCCCCACCCGCGGCGGTCAGTTTCGCCAGAGATACCGTCACCGCGTCATACGCCCCCTGATAGGGATTGGCGCTCATGGCGTCCGGGTCTAACCCGTATGCCATTACGCTGCCCTGTTCCGTCTCCTGTCCCGGCAGGACCGGCAGCAGCGCCGCCATTGCCTGAGCGGGAGTACGCTGGTACTTGCCGCCAAAGGGCATCAGCAGACTGCCTGCGCCAATGGAGCCATCAAAACGCTCCACAAGGCCCCGGCGGCTGGCGCAGCGCAGGGCGGACGCCGTTTCCCGCAAACCGCCCTCGTAACCGCAGAACATCGACTGTTTCGGAACAGACACTTTTATATGCTTTACTGCGCCGTTGGTATTCAGAAATTCACGGCTCAAGCTGGCAACCGTCTCTCCACGCCATTTCATGACCATACGGGGATTTTCCGTTACCACCGCTACGCGGTACGCCTCCAGATTTTCCTCCTGGGCGGCGCGGATAAACTGCTCCGCGGCCTCCGCCGCGACTACCACAGCCATACGCTCCTGGCTCTCGGAGATTGCCAGCTCTGTACCGTCCAGACCATCGTATTTCTTCCGGACCGCGTCCAAGTCGATCTCCAGACCGTCCGCCAGCTCGCCAATGGCTACGGCCACGCCGCCTGCGCCGAAATCGTTGCAGCGTTTTATCATACCGGTCACTTCCGGTTTACGGAACAGCCGCTGCAATTTCCGTTCCTCTGGGGCGTTGCCCTTCTGGACCTCACTGGCCATTGTAGAGAGGGATTTCAGATTGTGGCTTTTAGAGGAACCCGTTGCGCCGCCGATGCCGTCACGACCGGTGCGTCCGCCCAGCAGAATGACAACATCCCCCGGCGCGGGACGCTCACGCTGGATATTCAGCGCCGGGGCCGCCGCCACGACCGCCCCGCATTCCAGATGCTTTGCCGTATAGCCCGGGTGGTATACCTCCGCCACGTGGCCGGTGGCCAGACCGATCTGATTGCCGTAGGAGCTGTAGCCCGCCGCCGCCGTCACGGCCAGCTTCCGCTGGGGCAGCTTACCGGGCAGCGTGTCCGAAAACGCCGCCCTGGGGTCGCCGCAGCCGGTGACGCGCATCGCCTGATGCACATAGGCGCGTCCCGACAGCGGGTCGCGGATGCAGCCGCCGATACAGGTCGCCGCGCCGCCGAAAGGCTCGATCTCCGTGGGGTGATTGTGGGTCTCGTTCTTGAACATGAGCAGCCAATCCTGCTCTTTGCCGTCGATTTTTGCGGGGATGTGAATGGAGCAGGCGTTGATCTCCTCGCTCTCGTCCAGCTCGGGGAGCAGGCCCCGTTTTTTCAGCGCCTTCGCACCAATGGTCGCAATATCCATTAGAGTCTGGGGACGCTGCACCGCTTTTTCTCCGTAGACCTCACGGCGCAGCTGCAAATACTGCTCATAGGCCGTCCGGATATCCCGCTCCTCACCCGCAATCGTTACACTGTCAATATGGGTAGAAAATGTGGTGTGGCGGCAGTGGTCGGACCAGTAGGTGTCAACCACGCGCACCTCTGTAATGCTGGGATCACGCCGTTCCTGATCCCGGAAATAGTCCTGCAAAAATTTCAGGTCGTCCAAATCCATTGCAAGACCCAATTTTTCCAGCAGAGCCGTCAAGCCGTTCTCATCCAGCGCCGTAAAGCCCGCCAGTGTGTCCACCATTGGCGGCTGGGGGTGACTGCGCACCAGTGTTTCCGGCTTTTCCAGCCCCGCTTCACGGCTCTCTACCGGATTGATCAGATAGCTCTTGATTTTATCCAATTCCTCCTGGGAAAGAGGTCCCTCCAACAGGTACACCTTCGCATACGCCACCAGCGGACGCTCCACGCCCGCCATGAGCTGTACGCACTGGGCGCAGGAATCCGCCCGCTGGTCGAACTGTCCCGGCAGGGCCTCCACCGCCAGCATACTGTGTACATTCCGCGGTTCCGGGAAAACCTCGTCCCAGATCACGTCCGCCTGCGGCTCGGAAAAGACGGTATGCTTCGCCCTCTCGTACACCTCCGGCGCAATATTTTCTATGTCATAGCGGTTCAGAATCCGGATACCGGTCAGGGACCCGATGCCCAGAAATCCGCGCAGGTCTGCCAGCAGGCTGTCCGCCTCCGGCGACAGACCGGGCCGTTTTTCCGAAAAAATCCGGTATACCATTACTGTTCCCCTCCTAACGCCGCCAGCGCTTTTTGGCCGATGTCCCGGCGGCAGAAAGCGTTTTCAAAATGGATGCGGTCTGCCAGCGCGTAGGCGGCTTTGACTGCGCCGGGCAGACTGTCCGCCACCGCCGCTGCGCCTAAAACCCGTCCGCCGTTCGATACCAGATGCCCGTCCTTCAGCGCTGCGCCTGCAATATAAATGCGTTCTCCGGGACCGGTCTCCGGCAGCGTAATGGGATAGCCTTTTTCATAGTGCTGCGGATACCCCTTTGATGCCAGAATTACACAGCAGGCCGATTTTTCGCTGAATTTTACCTCAGTTTCCGCCAGCGTTCCTTTCGAGACAGCCAGCATGATCTCCAGCAGGCTGCTTTCCAGCAGCGGCAGCACCACCTGCGTTTCCGGGTCGCCGAAACGGCAATTATACTCAATCACCTTCGGGCCGTCCGGGGTCAGCATCAGGCCAAAATACAGACAGCCGCTGAAGGGCCGTCCCTCTGCCTTCATGGCGCGGATTGTGGGCAGGAAAATCGTCTCCATGCACTGCTGTGCCACCTCCGCCGTATAAAACGGATTGGGCGCAATAGTACCCATGCCGCCGGTGTTCAGACCCTTATCCCCGTCCAGAGCACGTTTGTGGTCCATGGACGGCACCATTGGGACCAGTGTCTCGCCGTCGGTGAAGGACAGCACGGACACCTCCGGACCGGTCAGAAATTCCTCAATAACGATCCGTGCGCCGCTGGCCCCGAAAATACGGTCCTGCATCATGGCTTTGACGGCCTCCCGCGCCGCATCCCGGGTTTCGCAGATGAGCACCCCCTTGCCCAGCGCCAGACCGTCCGCTTTGACGACAGTGGGCAGCGGGCAGGTCTCGACATAAGAGAGCGCCTTGTCCATATGGTCAAACGTCTCGTAGGCGGCGGTGGGGATGCCGTATTTTTTCATCAGGTTCTTTGCAAAGACCTTGCTCCCCTCAATGGCCGCCGCGTTCTTCTGCGGGCCGAAACAGAGGATACCCGCTTCCCGCAGGGCGTCCGCCGCGCCCAACACCAGGGGATCGTCCGGCGCGACAACGGCCAGATCAATAGAATGCTCCTCTGCAAACGATACAATTGCGGGGATATCGGTGGCGGCCACAGGATGACACTCCGCATCCGCCGCGATGCCGCCGCTGCCGGGCAGGGCGTATATCTTCTCCGTTCTGGAATCCTCTTTCAATTTTTGGATAATGGCGTGTTCGCGGCCTCCGCCGCCGATAACCAATATATTCATAAGACCGTCCTCCTAATTGTTTTGTAAACCAAGCTTGCCGCCCCGTCTGGGGCGGCAAAGAATCAATGGTGGAACAGCCGCAGGCCGGTGAAGGCCATGACCATATCATAGTCGTTGCACTTGGCAATGACTAGATCGTCACGGATGGAGCCGCCCGGCTCGGCGACGTACCGGACGCCGCTGCGGCGCGCCCGCTCGATGTTGTCGGCAAAGGGGAAGAACGCGTCGCTGGCCAAGGCAACGCCCTTCAGATTGTCCAGCCATGCCCGAGCCTCGCTGCCGGTCAAACGGTCCGGATGATGCCAGAAATATTTGTGCCACACGCCCTCCGCGCACACGTCCTCCTCATTACCGTTGATATAGCTGTCCACCACGTTGTCCCGTTCCGCACGGCTCAGGGTGGGGAGAAACGGCAGGGCCAGCGTCTTGGGATGCTGGCGCAGATGCCAGGTATCGGCCTTGCTTCCGGCAAGCCGGGTGCAGTGGATACGGCTCTGCTGTCCCGCGCCCACGCCAATGGCCTGACCGTCTTTCGCGTAGCAGACGGAGTTCGACTGGGTGTATTTCAGCGTAATCAGCGCCACGACTAAATCGCGCTTGGCGTTTTCCGGCAGGTAGTCGTTGGCGGTGACGATGTTGTCCAGCAGCTCCATGCCGATTTCAGACTCGTTGCGGCCC
>CAMWSZ010000304.1 GCA_947177005.1 uncultured Clostridia bacterium
CGCTAAGCTCTATCCTTCTTTACTTTGATTCCTAGCCGGATATACCACTAGTATCTTTTTAGCTGCATTTTTGCTTAGTTGCCGTTGACCATTATAAATCTTATTAAGCGAATTAGGGTCCAGTTTCTCCAGAGGATTATATTTGCCATCTTCATCCATCTTTTTATCTACAAAACAACGCTGGCCTCCCTCTTCTTCAACTTTGAAAATGGACGGGAAGCGAATGCCAACTTCGAGGCAACTATGGCCGCCATCGTGAGGACGGTAGGGAACACCCGCGATTTAACCACTATTTTGGATGACCTCAAACCTGGTGCCACCAAAGCGGAGAATAGCGAACAGCTACGGAAGCTCAGTACGGTCATCAGAATGTGCAGTGATGATTCTGGAGGTATACAGAAAGCAGGTATACGAAACACTACATTTTCTAACGTGGCGTATGGCCTGGCTGTGGTGACTGCGGAACAAATACAGCTACAGGTTCAATCAACCCTTGCACGGTTACTCATTTTGGAGATGAGCCGGAAGGCTGTGGACATTGGAAAACTCACAGAGCTTCAAAATAATCACTCGCTATACCGTGAATTTATTCAAAGTTTTGTGAGTTATATTGCATCGAAAGGCGTAGATCAGTTTTGCGAACGTCTTATGCAACGCTTTTTGGAGGAACGCAATACTCTACGGAAGAAGCTTACGGAGGATACGCCTGTGGACAACCGGACAAGCGATATGGTTACTTGGCTATGGATTACCTTCTGCGAGTTCTTGGAGTATGCGCTACAGATTGGGGCTATTACCCAGGAAGATTTTGAGACTTTCGCCAGCGAAGCCCGTAGCGTATTTTTGTCCGTCATGGCGAAGCAAGCCGAACGTGTTGCTGATTTGGCTCCTATAAAACAATTTTTCCGGGGACTACAGGTGTTGCTTGAGACGAAGGAAGCCCGATTAGGAGAATTGCAAGCCCGGAACAGCGGATACTCTGTCGCAGACAGCAAGGAGGCAATAGGATTCTCGAAAAAGGACTACATCTATTTGAAAAATGGTGTAGCTCTTCAATCAGTAGCATCCTATTACCGCCGCTTCGGGAAAGAATTCACAGTCAGCGAATCATCTCTACGGAAAGCCCTAGCAGACAGCGGCTACATCATCCCAAAGGATCAGAAATCCTACATCCACCGGCTATCCGTCAACCACGAATCTTATCAATGTATCAAGTTCGAGGAATTAAAATTTAGGCAGCTTTTGCGAGGAGGTAAGAATGAAGCAGAGTATGATGGGGAAGTTCCAAGTGATCGGGCGGTGCGCAAAAACGCAGACGCTCTCCTGGGAAGATGAGCTTAAATTATTTGATGGCGTACCATACGACATAGATTTTTCTCGGGAGTATTTACTCAAAATTTTGGATGGAGAGACGTTGCGGGATATGTCTACTACTGACATAATACAAGCTATTCTTGGTCCGCCGGAGGTTCCTGCTTTACAAATAAGCACGGCGGTAAGTTATCCTATTCCTGACTCGGATTGGACGAGAAGAGATAACGAGGACCTCAGAAAGGCGATGAAGAAATTCGAGAAGGATAGGGAAAAAGAGAGAAAGTGGCAGAAAAAGCACAAGAAAATTAGCCCAAAGGAGGCATCTAAAAAGTTTGAGGAGGTACTGAAAGACCTTGGTGTATATGACTAGCATGGACAGCATCAGCAATCTTTGTAGCCACCTGGGACGCCTCGCAGTCTGCGGCGACACCGAGGCTGTGAAGATCCTTTACGGAACCGTCTGGATGGAGCATCCTGCGCTAGTGAGGACAATCAGCCAACTGCAAGATTGTTTGACATCGGTCGAGATTGAGAAATACACAGATGAAACTTACTGTCCTGAATTTCTGTATTACTGGGGAATGATTTGTTTGGGTGAACAGTCTCCCCTCATTACAAAGGAGCTGGAAACCGCTGAGGCATGTTTCCATAAAATCGAAAAGCACGTTTCTGTAGTAAAAGCAAGGCTGGCTTACATAGACTTGCTGCAAAGTGACGAGCCAGCCAAAACCGACAGGAATATTGCCCGAATTGAGATATTACGAAAATGCGGTGCTTATCAGCGGGATCTGTTTTCGTCGATAGTCCTCTCAAAGATTGCATTTTATAGATTCTTGGAAAAGACTCAGGAAAATAGTGCGGATAGCATGGATTTTATGGTTTCTGAATTACCGATTAGAGCGGTACGGCTTCTGGAGCCGTCTATCAAAAAGGGGCATCCTGTGGCAATCCGTTTCTGGAATGATATGTTGACCTGTATAGACGTGCCCGAAGCTATGAGCCGACGCATTGACAAGTCCCGCATATGTCCTTCGATCTTGTATGATTTCAAACTGGATACAAATGTGCAAACATCAGGCAGAAAGGGGGAGGCTATGAATACATCAACCGAAAGACCGACGAACTCACCGCCCGTCACAGTGCGGGAGTATAAGATCGGAGGAACAAAATACATTGTCCGAGCCACCATTAAAGATGGGGCCAGCGAAGATGCAACAGCTAAAATCCGAAGGCTGATACGAAATGAGATCAGCCGGACAAAAGAAAATAACGGCTAGGGGCAGACAGGGCGGGAATAGTGTGTTATAATAAATACGCTATTCGGTTGTCTGGCTGCCAGAAAGGAGAACACCATGTTTAGGCCAGACAACGTTGCCCTACATAGTATGGCAGCAACACCAAGTTTTGTTAAACACAAGCGGACTTGTGGTACTCACGGCTGCGCCTTTTGTGGAAGGGGGCGCAGCTATGAGTAGAACCACGCAGACCGTAACGGAGTTTGCAAAGGTCCAAAGCACCGCACCACTCGCTGGTGATTACTTGTCCATTCTCCGAGACAACGAGGACCTTGTTGCCAGCCGTACAAGGAAGTCCGATCAGCCCACGCCAGAGGGTATCACGGCATTGTATGTCCGGCTCTCGAACGACGATAATCAAACCAAAAGAAGATTTTGCAAAGATACTGCAAAGAGCGTGGCTATACCAACGTGCGGTACTATGACGAGGACGACGGGTATAGCGGCACGAACTTTGCTGGGGTGAGATAACGTAACCATTTTTGAATGGTGCGTTATCTTGCCCCAGCATTTTGCATTTGGCCCTAAACAACGACGCTTTTGACATCAGCGCCGATCTGCCTGAAATATGAAACGCTTTCCGTGGGCTGTTCTCCGCTGTCTACCTTGCCCACGAAGCTGTAAAAGATTTCGATTTTGCGGGTGTTGGTGTTCTTGTCCAATTCGTATACAAGAATACGGTCGATAAATTCATGGACGTTCTCATAGGTCAATTCGCTGATCTCCGTGTACCGGTGTACCAGGGCAACAAACCGTTTCACGTCGGCGCTGCGCTCGGCGGCGGTGTCGATTTCCTTTTTCAACGCCGCGGCCCGCTTTGTCAACTCCCGTTTCTCGTCCTCATAGCCGGAGGTCAAGAACACAAACTGTTCATTCGATAACCGGCCCAATGCGTTGTCCTCATACAGCTTGCGGAATAACAGGTTAAGTTCGCTCAACCGTGCTTCCGCTTTCTCCAGCTCTTTCCGCTGGTGGGACAGCGCCTTTTTCATGGCCTGATCGTTACACTCGGTAGCGGTACGAATAAACTCCTGCTCATGCCCCTTTACATAGGACATAATACGCTGTAAGTCGGCCAGGACAAGCTCTTTCAGCACACTTTTTCGGATGTAGTGGGTTGTGCAAAGAAAATCATTTCTGGCCCGGTTGCGGTAGTTGCCGCAGGTGTAAGCGTGTTTCCGTTCCGGCGTTCCGGCTCCTTTTTGGAGATACATTTTGTAGCCGCAATCCCCGCAGAACAGCAGGCCGGAAAACAGGTCAATTTCATCTGACTTGGTAGGGCGATGGCGGGTGGCGATGCGCTTTTGGGCAAGGGCAAAGGTTTCCTCGTCGATCAGCGGCTCGTGAGTGTTGGGGAAGAAATACCGCTTGTCCTCCGCATTTTTCCGTGTCTTTTTGGACTTATACGACACCTTGTAGGTTTTCGCCGTGATGGTGTGGCCCAAGTATTCCTGCCGGGTGAGAATGTCATACAGTGTTTTGTCCGGCCAGTTGTACCATGCGTTTTGTTGAGGGCGTGGATGCTGTGTTCTTCCCGTTCTGCGATAGCGAAGTTCCCCAACGGTCAAAATCTCATTGTCCAGAAGCCAGTTCTGGATGTCACACATACGGTCGCCTCGCACATACATGGCGAAAATCTGCTTCACAACATGAGCGGTTTCCGGGTCGGGGATAAGGTGATTGCGGTCGTTCGGGTCTGCGATATATCCGTAGGGGACTTCTCCGTTGACACGTTCGCCCCGCTGGGCCTTGGCCTGCTTTACTGCCCGGATTTTCTTGGAAGTATCGCGGGC
>CAMWSZ010000305.1 GCA_947177005.1 uncultured Clostridia bacterium
CGAACCTCCTGCACCTTCTCTACCGTCTTGTGAAGCAGCTCCGTTGTATAGTCCCTGGAATCATCATTTGTGCGGATATAATCCAGATATTCCATAATGGCTGGACCAGCGTTAGCCTGTGTATAATGGCTGTTCAAGAGAATCACATGAGAACCGTCCTCATACGCACAGTCAGTGTCCTTGATATAGGACACCCGCTCATTTACCGCGAGACCCGTACCAAAATAATCAAAATCACAGATAAAGATGATAAAGCTCTCCGATAGCTCACGGTAAGGATGGCCTTTCAGCAGCTCATTTCTGTCAATGGAACCCTGATAAAAACGCACCCGCAGTTCCAGGTCACCTTTGTTTGTCGTCTGCATCTCAATGGCATAGACTGTGCCTGCATCATCGCGAAGATACACATCCAACCGTATTCCGTGATGTTCATAACTGTCACTGATTTCTTTCTGGTTCTCAATGTACTCAATGTGGTCAATTTCTTTTCCCAACAGTTCTTCCAGGAAAAGTTTACAGATTTCCGGATTCCTCATAACTTGACCGAACATAAATTCATTCTTCAATGGTAGCTCTTTTAATGGAATTATCCTGCGTTCCAATCAGCCAACCTCCTTGCCTACAATTTATTTCTATTCTACCACACGCTCAATGCAAAGTCCATTAAATTTTGTGCGAATAAAATTCTGTCAAGCAAGCCGGAAAAGATACCGCTGTTTATAATAAAGCGGCGGTATCTTTTTTGCTCGAAATATTATTTGTACTTCACTTTCAAATACTCTACCGCAACCTCACCGTCCGAGACGGTCCGCAGTAGCTCCACCGGTCCCGGCAACTCCTTTGCACAAAAATTCTTCCAGAGCGGTACAGGGCTGATACCCAGCTTCTCAAACTTGTCGAGCAGATCAGACGTAGCATATCCGTCCTCCGCCATCTTTTTCAATGCCTTGTCCACAGACTGTAACCGCTGCAATCGGGATGCCAGCTCCAGCATAGCTTTTCTGTTATTTCCTCGAAAAGAGGACGCTTTGATTCTTCGCTCGATCTCCTCCAGCTGTACAAACGCCGTATCAGGAAAGCATCTTGAAAAATGTCCGGTGATACGTTCCTCGCTCTCCTGCATCAACTGCCACAGCAATTCTACTGTAGATGGTTCGCCGGATTTTTTCTCTACATCCCGCAGATACGCTCTTTCGCAGTGGACTTCAAACCGCAGTACACCTTTCGGCATCTCCTCATAGGAGATCACGAGATTGTTGTCTTGCATCTGGTAGGTCTTGTCGTAGATAATCAGCTCATGCGTACCACAGTGAAACCGCAGATAGTGCTTGTTGTATTTGTTTGCCTTCTTTTTATTCTTGTGCTTATATTTCTCGCGGGAATATTTTGGTGGTGTCGGCAGCTTGCGTAATACCCGTATCAGTTCACGAAACAGTTTCTTATTGTCACAGCGGATATTGGTACATAAATCCACTCGCGTCAGCTGGTAATCGTTGATATCATTTTCAAAAACCGTTTTCTTAAACAGCTTTTCAAATGCTTTCTCCAACTGCTCTATGCTGGATTCCTCCGGCGGAAGGATACCGATGTAGGAAGACTCAGGATCGATCAATTTTCGTGGATTAACAACGATCCGGATGAAATAGGTATCTACATCCTTGCTGTGATTATGTTCAAGCTTAATGCGGATACCGTACTTTTTATAGAGCGTACAGATATGATTCCCGTATTCATCTGCATAAATCCAGACTTTATCCTCGAATTTCTTCTGCTGGCTATAGAGGTTATCCTTGATGGAATAATACCCACCAGGAGTTACCTGTCTGGATAACTCAAACGTATGAATCGAGAATCCATCCGGTTCCAACGTAAAGTAGGATGTTTTTGTTACTTCTTTTCGCTTACTCATGGCTATATCACCTCAAATTTATAGATTATAGAGATGTTATAGGCTATTCAAAAAATACACCCCCTAATTTGTTCTCAACATATCAATAAGTATGGTTTATGATAGAATTGCAGATATATTACTGGGGAGTTGTTGTTTTATTCAATAGGGTTCATATGCTGCATAATCCGTCCACATTTCACACTGGCTCATGACTGTCTGCAAAGCATCTTCCATCCCCTCGGGCGGATATCTGTGCCTTTTCAGCAAGCGTTTTATCATCTTCCTCATACCGGCCCTTGCACTCTCCTTCTTCTGCCAGTCAATGGTCCGATTCTTCCGCAGCTGCTCTGTCAGTTCCTTTGTAATGGCAATCAGTTCCTCATGCTCATAAAAATCCTTGATGGCCTGCGGCTTAGTGAGCGCGTCATAAAAAGCCAGCTCCTCCGCGTTCAAGCCCAATGACTCACCCTCAGCATTGGCTGACGCAATATCCTTTGCCAGCTTCAGCAGTTCTTGAATGACCTCTTCATTGGTGAGCATTCCGTTCAGGTAGCGGTTCATAGCACTTTGGATAATCTCCGAGAATTTCTCCGACTTAACCAGATTTGTCCGGCGATAGACAGAAACCTGCTCTGCAATCAACTTTTTCAAAAGTTCAACAGCAAGGTTTTTCTCCTTCATATTCGCCACTTCTTCCAAGAACTGCGGATCAAACAGAGAAAACTCCGTTCCCACATCGGAAAACAAATTGATAACGCCCTCGCTTTTGATACTCTGCTTTAATAACTCGTTAATGCGCTCATTCACTTCCGGGAGAGTAAATTTCCTGCCGCTTCCGCCGGACTGCAAACGTACAATCATCGTGCGGACAGCATCGAAGAAAGCCGCTTCAAAACGTGCGCTTTCCTCTGCCAGACTGCTGCACAAAGAGAGGGCCTGCCGAAGCAGCAAGGCTTCCTTGATATAGACATTCTGCGTCCGTTCACTCTCTGGCAGGTCATGCTCGGCAACATTTTTACCCAGAATGAAGTTTACCCCGCCGCTGATAGCCTTTGCCTTTTCCAGATCATCTCCAGTCATGAATTTCCCGTAATCATAACCATAAAAGAAATCGCGGCAGACATCAAGTTTTTCCAGAAATTTAGGATATGCTGCCTTACTGACATCCGTATCGCCATAGTTTTTCTTATCCCGTGTGGTATAATCATTCATTGCCTGCTTGAGCGCGGCGGCAATCCCCACGTAGTCCACCACTAAGCCGCCCTCTTTGTCCTCAAAAACACGGTTGACACGGGCAATGGCCTGCATCAGATTGTGGCCGGACATAGGCTTATAGACGTACATCGTCGCAAGGGAGGGAACGTCAAAGCCGGTCAGCCACATATCAACAACGACAGCAATTTTCAAGGGCGATTGATTGTCCTTAAATTTCCTTGCCATATCGTCCTTATGGGCCTTGTTGCCGATAATCTTCCGCCATTCCTCCGGATCGTTGTTGCCTTGGGTCATCACCACGCCTACCTTCTCCGTCCAGGCGGGGCGCAGTTCCAGAATACGCTTGTATATTTTCATAGCGATTGGACGGGAATAGGCAACAATCATTGCCTTGCCGGTGAGGATATTCGCCCGGTAGTTTTCGTAGTGGTCAAGGATATCATCCACCAAAGAATGTATCGTCTGTTCAGCGCCCAGAATCGCTTCCATCTGCCCCAGTTCTTTTTTGCTTTTCTCAATCACATAGGGGTCTGCGTTCTGCGCCATAGTGTCATACTCTGCATCAATCAAACGCAGCGTGTATTCATCCAATTTCAGGTGAATAACCCGGCTCTCATAGTAGACGGGCCTGGTAGCGCCGTCCTCCACGGCCTGGGTCATATCGTAAATGTCTATGTAATCGCCGAATACCTCACGGGTGCTGCGGTCTTTGGAAGAAATCGGCGTACCCGTAAAGCCAATATAAGTCGCATTGGGCAGGCTGTCCCGGATGAGCCGGGCCGTTCCAATCACCGTCTTGGCCTCTACCTCGCCATTCTCTTTCTGACGGACAACCACCTTCTCGTTCAAGCCGTACTGTCCCCGGTGGGCCTCGTCTGCCATGACAACAATATTCCGCCGCTGGGACAGAGGGTCACGGCTCTCCTCAAACTTCTGCATGGTGGTAAAAATAATGCCGTTGGCTTGACGGTCTTTCAGCAGTTCGGTCAAGTGCTTCCGGTTTTCTGCGTGCTGGGGCGTCTGCCGCAGAAAGTCCCCGCAGCGGGCAAACTGTCCGTATAGCTGGTCATCCAGATCGTTCCGGTCCGTAATGACAACGATGGTCTGACCGTCCACATTGAAGCAGATAAAGTTCTTGAGGATATCCAGAAAGCGGTTCTTTTCAAATAACCCTTCAAAAAAGGTATCAAATGCGGCATATTGTGTATTTTCATAGCTGCCGTCTGTCGTTTTCCACTCCATGTACCGGTCTTCGCCGGAGGTGATCGTTCCGGCTTTGGAGG
>CAMWSZ010000306.1 GCA_947177005.1 uncultured Clostridia bacterium
GAACATGATCGGCGAACCTGTCACCAGAATACGGGGCCGGTTGGCTTTTGCCGCGAACCGCTCTCCCCTGAGTCGTTCCTCCAGTTCATCGTTCAGCCGCCGCATATGTTCCGCCCACACCATCGGCTCCATATAGGAAAACGCGTTCATCACCGCCATCACCTGTGTGCCATACAGCAGCGGCGGCGCATACTGCCGGTAAGTCAGAAAACGGGACATTTCATACTGGGCATACCCCTTCTGATTGATGCTTTCCGCCAGAGAACGGGACGTAACCTGCTGCCCGGTGATTTCCTCCAGAACGGGAATCAGCCGGTACAGTTCTTTTACATACTGCGCCATGTCCGCATCCCATTCTTTAGAGGAAGGAACATGAAGCGTCACCGTCGGTTTCAGCCGTTCCAGCATCCCGGCCAGTTTCTTCTTGCAGTCGCAGGTAACGGGAATCACCATAAGGGAACAATTCTGATAAAGTGCTGATGCTTCAATCTCTCCAAAGCCCATAATAGACTTTACCAGCGGACAGGCATCACGAGGAACAATATCATCGCCGATCGTATAGGCGGTGTAACTGCCGGAACAGAGACGGACCGGCATAGCCCCTGCCGCCCAAATCAGTTCGCTGGGAACCATCACGCAGTACGTCCCCACGGTTTTTCTGCCCATCGGCTTTGATACATCCTGAAGTTCCACAAATACTTTGCGAAGCACATCCAGGAATGGGGCTAATGCCTGCGGTGCGTCGTTTCCCAACTCCTCCACCCGCCGCAGATAGGACGCTGCCACGCGTGTGGATTTCTGAATGAATAACTCCCGCTGCCGGGGACTGTATTGACTGGTATGCACAGATTATTCCTCCTTCCCTGCCTTTGCTTTTTGGGGTGCGTATTTGGAGATAAATGCTTTTCGGGATGCCCTGTAAATCGTCTTACCGCAGAAGGTCATCCGAAGGGCGTTATTTTCCGGGCATTTGTGGATGCACTCGCCGCACATGAGACAGTCCACCGTCTGAACGCTGGCTTTGTCCCGCTCAGTATAGATGTTTTTCAGCCGCATGGGACACGCCTCGTAACAGGCCCCGCACTCGGTACAGGCAGTACAGTCCTTCTTCAGTTTGAACAGATTAAACTTGTAGAAGACACCCATCAAGTACCCCATCGGACACATCAGGCACCAGAATCGCTTGATGAAAAAGCTGCCTGCAAGCAGGCCAACCGCCAGAAAACCATTGAGGACAAGATTCGTCCAATAACCGCCTTGTGCGGTGGCGAATACCTTTGCGGGACAGATGTTGCAGAAGTCCCCGCCAGTAAAAACAAATCCGACAAAAAGGACAATCCAGAGCCATTTCAAAACTTGAATTGCTTTGTTCATTCTGTCTGTGACTGTGATGGGCCTGATATGCAGCAGGCAGCGCAATTTGTCCATGAGGTCTTGTATCAGGCCCATCGGACATAGAAAACCGCACAGGATACGCCCAAAGAGAAGGATACAGAGAGTCAGCGTTCCCAGGAATGCAAAGCCATAAATCAGATTGTGTGTCGGATAGTCGGCTCCAAACCGGGAAAACAGGTGCGTTATATGGGAAATGTAGTAGCAGGGAACTTCCACCGCCTGATCGAGATTGTACGGACAGGCAAATGCAGGAATCGCAATTTGATTCAACGTCTGTCCCTGCCCAATCAGTTTTCCGAGGTAAGTCATTGCGAACATTCCAAACCAAAGACAGCTCCAGCGGATAAGCAAAAATTTTGATTCAGTTTTCGTCCGCAGCGGGTTTTTCTGGAACAGTCCATCGCGTGACTGTATCTGGCTGATGGGGTTGTTTCGCCCCATCCATCTGCGTACCGTCTCTATCAGCAAAATCAGAAGCAAGGACAGCCCAATCACAACGATCAGGGGGAAATGGGCCTCCAGCGTATGCCATGAAAAGAAGGGATAATCTTCCAGCGCATAGTGCATCCGGTACACGGTGTCCCCGTCCGGCGAATAAGCGGCGGTAAAACCATATCGAATATCCCGTTGGGCGAGTCCGGTGATCCAGCCGTTTTCATCTGTGCGGCAGATGATTTCTTCCCCGTTATGGGTTGTAATATGTAATTCCGCCCCAATAAGCTGTTCATTCCGATAGCGTACTTCTATCCGGTTTCTTTCTGCAAAAATCAACTCAAATAGAATTTCATCAAAATCAAACCTCTGAGGGACCGGATTAAAAGCATATGCGCCAAAATCCGCTCTGGCATAGTCATACACAGCTTCTTTTACGCCGTCACCATCCACATCAATGGACTGCACGGGTAACGCTGCAATCAAATTTCCAAGTGAATCCGCAGGGAATTCCTTCGGGTCAGCCAATTTCTGAACGCCGCCGGAGGTTCGCATAAAAAATTGAGTTTGTTCGTACAGGTTTTCATCTGTATATCCGTAAAACAGACGCCTTCCGCGTGTTCCATAATCAAACCAGACAGCTGTATCCGCACCGGTTGGAACGGTATCTGTTTTTTGACAGCTATAGTCCGTAACCTCCATACGGAAGTCATACAGTATAAAATCTGTGGCGAAGAACACCGCCAGCGTCAGCAGAACGCAGATAGCATAGACTGCCGCCGTTCCATATTTGGCTTTCTTCACACTGCCACTCCTCTCTGGTATTGCCGCTGGCGCAGCATTTCTGAAAATGCTTCCATGCGGATGCGGAGCTGTTCCACATCCTGCTGGTTATAGTCCGTTTCCAATCGGAAAACTGGAATATTCAACTCATTACACAGCGTCTCCACCCGCTCCAGCTCGAAATCATACTCGATCTGCCCTTTCAGAACGCAGTAGACCACGCCGCTGATATCCCCATCGGACAAGGCGTTCGCCACCGCCTCCTGTAATGTGTCGTTTTTTGCGTAAGCGCCAGAACAGTCCGTCTGATAAAACTGCACTGCAAGGTCAGTAAGCGTCATATAACGCGCATCTTCCGGCGCTGGTGCATGAAGAAATTTCTACCTGAGCGGATGGGCTAGACGGCGGAGATGAAAAGGTGTAGGATAAAGTCGAAAGAAAAAAGGGGGGCACCCAACATGAAAGTGCGAATGACAGCAGAAATAGTAGATAACAATGGGGATGTGGTAAAAACACCGGTCATAGTAGAAACAGATGTACCAGATATTTCAGAATTTAGCGATCCAAGGGAATTTTACAAGGTGTTTGACCGATTTGAACGACCAGTCATAGAGGCAAGAAATGAATTGGGAGCAGAAATTGCAAAAGAATATCTGGAAGAGGCTTCTTTTTTAAAAGGAGGAGAAAAAGAGCAAGAAAGTAGAAATTGAGGGAGAAATAGGACGAATTATAGTAGAACGGGGGTCAAATCTCGTTCCGAAACATCAGCCAAAAGAACGGATCAGCACACTCTGTCAAAAGGAACTATACATGATAACGGGGGCCAGTCTGAGTTATCACAAAGGGTTAGAATTGCTCAATCGTGTGCTGCATCGTGGGGAGGAAACCACGATTAAATTCCGTACCTACCGCGATTTTTGTGAGCGAACAGGGAAGAAAATAGAAGAGGAAATGACACAAGAAATGCGGAACACTCTGAAAACGCATCAATTTGACGCGGAAAGTGGGAAACCAACAGAGTTGATTGACGCGGGACTAAAGAAGAGCGCAGAGCTATACGGAGAAAGGGCAGCGATGGCGCAGGCCATAGAAAAAATCAACGCAGGCCGCCCGTGTGAAGAGGAACAAGTGAAAACCTCCGGATGGCAGATAGAGGCTCCGGAACAGACCTGCTATATCTCGATCGATGATATTGGAGTGAAGCATCAAAAGGAGCAGCGAACAGGAGACGAAACAAAAACGGGCGTCTATGTTTGGAACACGGTAGCTGACATGGAGACGAGCAGCGGTTCCCATACAGTAACCGGCATCGGGATGAGGAAGACGTTTCTGTTTGTATTGGCCTATCTTTTACAGAACAATTTACTGGCAAACAGGACGCTTGTCTTCTTTACAGACGGTGCGAGAAGCATTTTTACAAACATCATGGAAATGTTCTCATTTCACCCGTATATAGTTATTTTGGATTGGTTTCACCTGAAGAAACGCTGTCAGGAATACTTGAGCATGTCTGCGAAAGGAAAAGAAAAGCGCAACGAAATCCTGCAAAAGCTTCTCCGTATTTTGTGGGCAGGAAATGTTGACGAAGCCATCTCTTATCTCCATCATCTCAATAGAGACTTTCTTCGCCCTAAGAACAGAATCGATGATCTTTGCCAATATCTTGAAAAGCATCGTGAGCATATCCCTCCCTACGCCCTCAGGGCCGAACTGGGTTTGAGAAATTCCAGCAATCGTGGCGACAACCCAAATGAGCTTTGTGT
>CAMWSZ010000307.1 GCA_947177005.1 uncultured Clostridia bacterium
GGCCTTCGCTCCGCCAGAGCCGCTTTCGGCATCTTCTGATTTTGCTCATTTATAGTTTAAAGGAAAATTCAATGCCATCCTTCAAAATTGTAACCCGGACTGTGCTGAACGAAACATCTTTTACTGCGTTTCTGATTTTTTTGATTATATGCATCGGATCGTCGGGATTTCCGGAAATCCCATGATACTAATTTTTCCATTTATCCTTAACAAAGGGAACAGGCTCAAAATGCTTCGTAGCCAGCGATTCCTAATTTTTGCAACTCCTCAATCTGGCGGTCGGCACGGCTCAGAAAATATGCAATTCGCAGTTTTTTGAAGGCAATCCAATGATCCGCCTGATCAATTGCGGCGCTGAACAATTCCCCCATATCACAGAAATATTCCATTTGATTGTCGGGTACATCTTTTAACGCGAGCATCCAATCCGTCAAGGATTGAAACAAGGCAAAACGTGTCTTCTGTGCAGATGGACCAGCTCCCCATAACCGTCCCAGATTCCGCTCGGTAAGCAGTTCCTTTGTCGGCGGGAAATCATATATTTGAAAAATGAAATTGAGTTTCTCGAAGCCGGAACTGCCGGATTGGAGAATCAGTGAAACTGCATCCCATGTATCAGACAGAAAGGTACACAGCAGGAAATCGTGATTGCGCGGTGAAATTTGGCCGCATTTTTCTTGTAAAAAATCTTCCGCGGCCGCATACAAGTATTTAAGCGCCTGTATACGGTCGTTTTGCACAATGTAAGAAATGGATTGGGGAGATCTATAGTATTGATGGAGCGCCTTAGATATAACTCCAATGCGATTGGCATTCCGGCAGAATTCCAACAAATATAGAGTATCTCCCCCGTAACTGACGCTTGGGGTTCGTGTAGCATCGTATATCTGCATCAAATGCACACGAATCAGTTTTCCCCACAGGGTACGCAAAAACTGATGATATCGGGTAAAGAAGAAAGAAAAACTCTCTCCTTCTATAATCAGGTCTCGATCAAGTTTTCTAACGCTGGTTACTTTATCGGATTCTGCATCAATAAAATCATTTCCGCAGCAGACTATATCCAGGTTTTTATCCAACGCAAACTGCAACATATTTTCCAAAAAAGTAGGTTTATAGACATCGTCTGCATCCAGGAAGCAAAACCAGATATCTGGTGACAGTTTATATACAATTTCTGCCCAGTAGTTTCCCGGCTCCCAAACATGATTTATTGCATTTCGCAGTGGAACAATCCGCCTATCTTTTTCGGCTGCTGCTTCTATTAGTTCCCAAGTTCCGTCTGTAGAGCCATTGTCCACAAGATAGTAGATAAAATCCCGACTGGTCTGGTTAAGAACGCTCCGAATTGTTCGGGACAACGTTTTTTCCGCATTATATGCCATTGTATAGAAAACAACCATAGTCAGCCTCACTGCCATTAAAAGGATTCCATATAAAGCTTATGATAGCTTCCACTATACAAGGTATCGACATTGGCCGTAAAAATATTATTCTCTAACAACCGGTCCACAAGTAGCTTGAACATTTTTTTTGCATGGTCTGATTTTGCGTACTCATTGCCAAGAAAACTGAAAACTGGTGTTACAAAGTCTACTTTCAGCCCGGCGCACAGGTGAACAAAGTTTAATATATCTTTCTCGTTATCGTTTATTCCAGGTTCAAAAAGATACTTTGGATTTAGTACTAAATAAGGAGCAGAAAGATATTGATTCACATTGTCCACCATTTTCCCGTAGCAGTTCACACCTTTGATCCTGGCATACGTTTCTGGCGTTCCTGCATCAAAAGACTTTCGAATAATCACGGGACTTCTGCCTGCCAAGTCAAAGAGGTTTCTATCAAATACAGAACAGTTGGAGAAGATATCCAGGAAATAGCTCTTTTCCTCACAATGCTTGTAAAGGGGAAACCGCTTCTCATTCAAGGTTGGTTCTCCTGTGGCAAAAAGCACAGAAAATATATCATTTACTATGCTGCGCCGTTCCATTTCTGTCAAATACTCCTCCAGATAGAAGTTTGCGTTATAGTTTTTTCGCTCAGGCTGATGGGCGGAACAGTACCCGCATTTATAATTGCACCAGCCCTGAAACGAAAAATTAATAGAATTGAGTCTGCGAGAAACATAAAGGAAGCTTTTTTTGTGATGAATACAGTTTATACACTGTTCCGGTATTGGGATTTCGCCGTCAATCAGCCCGTTTCGGACCTGTTCCAGAGTCTCCACACTCTTCCCGACATCTGAAGAGTCATGGGGGAAAACTGGCATGTTCTCCATACAGCAGCAATAATAACCATGATCTGTAACCATCCAATTTTGAGCGAAACGTACACATGTCGTTCTTTGCTCCACAGGTTGATAATTTATAATTCTTTCTGGCGGCACACTGCGCTCGATCGTCAAATTGCCCATGATCTCTGCTGAATGAAAGGGAGCGATAACCAGAAATTCTGCACTTTCGTCCTGAAGCGCACTATCAAAAGAAAAGATCTCGATCTCGGGCAGAGAGTTCAAATGTCTCCCTTGCTTGCGCAAATCGTTATCACAGATTCCAGTGGGCAGGACAGCGTACTTCTTCCGCAGCATTTTTGAAGCCAAAACCGTCTCCTGCGCAGCAGGGCATAGATAGACCCGTTTGCCGCTCTTAAGCTTTGCTGCAACATCCTGCAAATACTGTTTCAGCATCGTTGTGAACCTCCTTCTCTAATTTTGTCAGCGTTTGGATGGTTTCTTCCAGTTTAGCGGCTATTTTCTCCAGTTTCCGCTGAGTGGCATGAGAGCAGGTGAAATTTTCTTTCCATAGTATTTTTCGGTTTTTAACCATCATCTGCCCAACGACCGCATGACGGAGAAATCTACAAAATGCCAGCCGTTGTTCATAACTGCGTAAATTGTCATACCGTCCACTGTCTCGATATGTCATCAACTCGTCAAATTTGGGATGGAAAACCAGTTCTGCCGTCAGCCTGGAAAAAACCGCCTCATCCTGTGAAGGGAGCAGCGTGCGGACATAATAGTCGTTGAACCAGCCAAACAGTACTGCCTGCATATATTCATATACTCCGGCATGAATCTTTCCATAAGTTTGAAGGAATGCCATGATACGCTGATACGTATAATATACAGTAAAACGGTTTTGTCTCAGTCTCCTTCCCTCCTGATAAGCAAGACCTGCATTCACCAGCAGAGTGGCATTTGTGGAAGTACGCTGTTCATATTGATAAAATTTGTGGCAAGTTCCAGAGAGAACGCCAATAGCGCGGCTTTTCTTCAGACAATCAATAGTAATCAGTGTATCAGCCAGAAAGCGGCCACTCAGACTCTCTCGGATATATTGCTCATAATTGTTGTGCCGAAGCAGTTCCGCCTGGAATAATTTCCCCCACATCTCGTTGAAAAACGGCTTATATACAGGGAAGAGATTCGCAAATTGATCGTCCTTGACAATCAGATCCTTCTCAATCTGCCGCCGACTGATTAAAGTGCCTTCCTTGTCTCCGGCTTTCTTTTTACAAATGATCTCCGTTCCACAGGCCACAATATTCAGATTGTTTTCCGCCGCCATGCTTAAACCGCGGGCGAAAAAATCTCTTTCATACTCATCATCTGCATCTAAGGTGCACAGATAACTGTGTGGGAAGCAGTTCGCCAGATGACACAGCATTCGAAAATACATTTGGAGATCATTTATCTTTTTATTTACGACAATAAACCGCTTATCATGGGCAGCAAAGCTTTTGATGATGTCAAAGGAATAATTCGGTGCAGTCGGTGTATTCTGATTTCCATTCGACAATATATAACAGAGCCAATTATCATAGGTTTGATCTAGTACACTCTGCATCGCGGCCTCAACTGTTTTTTCACAGTCGAACGCCTGAATGCAACATATAACTTTTTCCATCAATATCATCTTACTCCTTTGCTCCTCGAAATCCTAAACGGAAGAGTTTCCAGGCTTTTTGCCTGCACGGCAGGTCGCAATCTAGGCGTATCCTCTGACAAGCATCTACAGTATCGGCAGCTTTCCAGGTATGGCAAACGGGAAACATCGGTGTATGTATCCATTTTTTCACGTTTTTGCTCCCACGACTCTGTATCATCAAAGAGATCAATGCACTGTCCTTCAAATTCCGGCGCTTTGGCATCCACAATTCCCCGGTCATTCAACTGAAACTGCATATGGCATGGCATCAGCAGACCGTTAATGATATTACAGCAGTTCTTCAGCTTTTGCGCCTGCCCGCAATTGAGATAGATTTGTTTCGCGTCTTCAATGTCTCGAAATGGCTGTTCCGGCGCGATGAAGGACACCCAGCAGCCTTGATGGCGTTTTTCGCTGTACATATCC
>CAMWSZ010000308.1 GCA_947177005.1 uncultured Clostridia bacterium
TTCTGATCCATAGTCATCCTCCAGACTGTTCCGCAGCAGTTTCCGCGCCCGGTGCAGCCGCATGGACACTGCCGACGGACTGATTTTCAGAAATCCGGCGATCTCCTCCAGCGTATACCCCTCATAGTAGTGCAGATGCACCGCCGCCCGGTATTTGACCGGGAGGGCCATCACAGCGGAGAACAGTTCGTTTTCCGCGGGACCCTCAATGGGTATGGACTCGTCCAGCGGCTCACTGCGCCGCCAGAACGCCCGCAGCAGATCCTTGCAGGCGTTGACCGTGACCTGCGTCAGCCAGGCCCGCTCCTTCCCGGACTGCGGGGGGTGTTTGCAGTCCAGCAGCTTCAGGAATACGGTCTGCACCACGTCCTCCGCGTCCGGAACGGACTTGGTATAGCTGAGGGCGAGCCGGTAAATGTTGTCGTGATAGCGGTCGAAGAGCTCCAATACGTCTGTCACAAGGGCGCCTCCTTTCCCGTTTTTTGAGGCCTCATATATTAGACGATTGACTGGCCGCGAACCGCACACATGGAACCATAAAAATTTTTGCCGGGCGCAGCAAATCTTACAGCTTTGTAAGGTTGCCGCCTGTTTTGTAAGGTAAAGCTATGGCATGGAACCGGTTCCGGGGCTATAATAGGGGCTGTAAACCGAAATCACCGGAGGTGTATTATGCCGATTCTTGAAGTGAAAGATCTGAAAAAAATTTATACCACCCGTTTTGGCGGCCAGCAGGTGCAGGCCCTGTCCAACGTCAATTTTACGGTGGAGCCAGGAGAATATGTGGCGATCATGGGCGAGTCCGGCAGCGGCAAGACCACCCTGCTGAATATTCTGGCCGCTCTGGACAAGCCCACCAGCGGCGAGGTGCTGCTGGACGGGAAAAACATCGTCAATATCAGGGAGCGGGACATCGCCGCCTTCCGCCGCGATCATCTGGGCTTTGTTTTCCAGGACTTCAACCTTCTGGACACTTTCTCCATTCAGGACAACATTCTGCTGCCGCTGGTTCTGGCCGGACGCAGTTTCCCGGAAATGGAGCAGAGGCTGCTCCCGCTGGCGCGGCAGCTTGGCCTGTCGGAGCTGCTGAAAAAATATCCCTATGAGGTCTCCGGCGGGCAGAAGCAGCGGGCCGCGGCGGCCCGGGCTTTGATTACGGAGCCCCGTCTGGTGCTGGCCGACGAGCCCACCGGCGCTTTGGACAGCAAAGCGTCTGACAATCTGCTCCAGCTGTTCAGCCAGGTCAACGCCGGAGGACAGACCATTCTCATGGTCACCCACAGCGCCAAGGCCGCCAGTCATGCAAAACGGGTCCTGTTCATCCGGGACGGCGAGGTGTTTCACCAGATCTACAAGGGCGTCAGCACGACGGAGGAGATGTATCAGAAAATCTCCGATACCCTCACGCTGCTGGCCGCAGGAGGTGAGGAAAATGCGTAATTCCAGCCTCTATCCGAAGCTCGCCCTGCAAAATATCCGGAACAACCGGAAATTCTATCTGCCCTATGTACTGGCCCTGCTGGGGGACGCCGCCGCTATTTACATCATGTCCGCGCTGGTCAACGACCCCGGCGTCAGGTACATGACCCCGGGACGCCCCAACGGCTATCTGTATGTGGAGATGTTCATGTCTATCGGTATGGTCATCGCCTTTATCTTCTCCGCCGTTTTTGTGCTGTATATCAACGGCTTCCTCATCAAACAGCGGAAAAAAGAGCTGGGCCTGTACAATATTCTCGGTATGGGAAAACGCCATATCGCTATGGTGCTGGTCTTTGAGACGGTGTATATCGCCGCGCTGGGCATCGGCGGCGGCCTGCTGGCCGGACTGCTGCTGCATAAGCTGGTCAGTCTGATGATCCATAAGGTCATGGGAATGCCGGTGCCGTTTGGGTTCTCGGTCTCCTGGTCCGGCATGGCCCAGACCGCGCTGATGTTTCTGCTGCTGCTGGGCGTCACGCTCCTGTGCAACCTCAACAAAGTCCGGGCCTCCAAGCCCATTGAGCTGCTGCGGGGCGGGAGCATGGGCGAGCGCGAACCAAAAACCCGCTGGCTGCTGACCCTGCTGGGTATTGTGACTCTGGGTTCCGGGTACTACATCGCGCTCAAAGCCCAAAGCGGCGTGGAGGCTGTCATGTGGTATTTTGTGGCGGTGTTTCTGGTTATCGTGGGCACCTACTGCCTCTTTACCGCCGTGAGCATTTTCGTCCTGAAGGCCCTGCGGCGAAACAAAAAATTCTACTATCAAACCGGTCATTTTATTGGGATCAGCGGAATGCTCCACCGTATGAAGCAGAACGCTGTGGGTCTCGCCAACATCTGCATCCTGTGTACCATGGTTATGGTCATGCTGTCCGGCACGCTGTCGCTGTATCTGGGCACGGCGGAGATTCTGGAGCAGCAGTATCCCGGCGACTTCAATATTGAGGTCCGCTATACGCTGGACCTGGAGGAGGGCGAGACGCCCTTCGACCCGGAGGCCATGCGGGCCGTACAGACCGGCTTTGTGGAATCTATGGGCTATCAGGCAAAAAATGTCCGGAC
Organism: uncultured Clostridia bacterium; assembly: GCA_947177005.1. Classification (GTDB taxonomy): domain Bacteria; phylum Bacillota; class Clostridia; order Oscillospirales; family Oscillospiraceae; genus Pelethomonas. Next base: position 2,545 of record CAMWSZ010000308.1, read on the forward strand.
CTGCGGCGAGGTCAATTTTGCCTTGGGACAGTTCCCGGACGGCTCCTATACCACCGACCGCTTCGCGGAAAATACCACCGGCGGTGTGGCCTCCCTCTCCTGCATCACTGCGGACGGCTATACCGCCATGACCGGCGAAACGTTGGAACTGCATGACGGCGAGATCGCCGCCTACGGCCTGGAGGGCGATACGCTCACCATTCACTGGGTCGTGCCGGAGCAGGGCACGGACCTGGGCAGCAGCAGTTATAAGATCGTCCATAAGCTGAAAGAAAATCCGTATCACAGTCCCATGATTATGCAGATGATTACGATTGTGGTGCCGGACCGGGAGACCTCTGAGACACTTTGGCGGCTTCAGGCGGACGCCTATCAGAGCAACAGCAGCAGCCTGATCTGGTCGGCCTATATCGACATAGCCCGTCCTGACGGCACACCGGTGCCAGCGGAGGAATTGCAGACGCTGTCGGACGCCTATCAGGAGCGGAGCCTTGAAAAAAGCTTCTTCGACGGAACCGGGAACTGGCTAATTTGTTCTCAACGGCTGCGGTCCGACGGCGCGGAGGACGCCTACGGCCTGGCAGGCGGGTTCCTGTTCCTAGGAATCTTTCTGGGGTTCATTTTCCTCATGGCTACCGTGCTGATGATCTATTACAAGCAAATCTCCGAGGGCTACGAGGATAAGGAGCGGTTTGAGATCATGCAGAAGGTCGGCCTGAGCCGGGATGAGGTGCGGGCCTCCATTCGCAGTCAGGTTTTGATGGTGTTTTTCCTGCCAATTGCGGTTGCGGCGGTGCATATCGTGTTTGACTTCAATATGGTGGAGAAACTGCTGACCCTGTTTTACCTGCATGACACAATGCTGACCATGCTGTGTACCGCCGGGACGGTGCTGGTGTTCTTCGCGGTATACGGCGCGGTGTATCTGCTGACCGCCCGGACGTATTATAAAATTGTGGAACGCTGAAAGGAGTCGAATATATAATGGAAAGTACCAGTTGGGCATTGGCCTTCGGGATGCTATGCCTCATGGCGGGCACGCTGCTGACAGGATTCAGCCGCCCGCTGTGGCAGTCGCTGCACCAGCGGGGTCCGGACGGCCGGAGAGCTGTGCCGGGCCGGCGCCTGTGGATCTTGCGGGGCGCGGGGATCGTTCTGCTGCTGGCGGCGGTGGGGATCATTGTTATGAGCATCCGGGAAGTTTTTCTGTTCTCATAAAAGGACAAAAAGGGCTTGCAGCAGCAAGCCCTTTTCCTGGTATGACAGCGGGGCCAAACAAAATACTTCCGGCTAGTTAAGCATTTCGCAGGGTCCTGCCTGTATCAAGTCCCCCGACTCAGGACCTGAACACTGGAGTTATCATACCACAACCTGTCCTATTCTGCAAGAGGTAATTTCCGGCCGAATTGGGTTGTAATAAACTTGTAACAGAAGGAATTCGTCGATTTCGCCGGACCAGTTCCGGCGGAACCGCGGTCCAAAACACAGCCGGAACCACTGCCGTCCGCTTTCTGCCCCGGTCTGGCATAAAAGGCTGTCCAGAAAAAATTTTATCCGAAATAAAAAAAGCCCTTGACATTCAGAGGGAAGTGTGGTAGTATACTTCTTGCCGATATTCGCCGGTGTGGTGGAATTGGTAGACACAAGGGACTTAAAATCCCTCGGTAGCGATACCGTACCGGTTCGAGCCCGGTCACCGGCACCATCGGGGTGATTTGTCTATATATCGCGGCGTAGAGCAGTTGGCAGCTCGTCGGGCTCATAACCCGGAGGTCGTAGGTTCAAGTCCTACCGCCGCAACCATAAA
>CAMWSZ010000309.1 GCA_947177005.1 uncultured Clostridia bacterium
CCAACGAGGAACTGATGATCGCAATGGACACCGCAGCGCTCTGCAAGAAATAATACACACTTTTCAGCGGCAAACGGCCTTTTCTCCGGAAAGGGCGTGGCCGGATGAAACAGAAAGGACCGGGAAAAATCCCCGGTCCTTTTTTGAATCTATTTATTTTGTCTGCTTCTCTCCACGGCGGCTTTGGCTGATGTAACGCGTATGATCGCGCTTGGAGATCCGGCGGATTTTTTTCTTGCGGTGATAACTGTAGCCCATGCGTTTAATGGCGCGCCGGACGGTCTCGCCGCCCGCGTTCAGGTTGAGGGCCTCCACGATTTCCCGCAGCGTGACGCCGGGCTGTTTTTGGATCATGTCCTCAATATGTCTCAGGTCCTCTTCGGTCAGCACACGTTTGCGGCCCCGCCGGTTCACCTGCAATTTTACAGATCCGGTGGTTGCCTTCTGCTTGGCCAGACGGTATACGGTTGACACGGATACGCCGTAAGCCCCGGCGATTTTTTTGGCGTCCCGCGTTTTCTCGTACTCCTTTACCAGCAACTCTCTGGTTTCGTCCTGCAACATCTTTTTTTCTCCGTTTCCTCGTTATTTTTTCAGTAAACTCCTCCTGCGCGGCTATTATAGCATCGTTCGCCTCTATTGTCAATTATTAACTCGAAAAAACCGGAAAAATGGCGAAAAACACATGAATAAAGGTGAGACACGTTCTGAATACTATCAGGTTTCCGTCAGCTTTTATACAGCACGCTGAGCAGATAGGACTCGTCCTCATCCGACAGCAGATTCCCCAGGAGCAGGTGCTCAGCCACCAGCCGTGCGTTCATGGAGTATTTTGCGGTCTCCTCCCCGTAGGTCACGGGGATGCCGCCAACAGCCTGCCGGGCGGCCTGTGCAATTTCGGCGTCCACCCGGGGCGAATGCTCCGGCCGCTGGTCGCACAGCTCGCCCAGGGCGATCACCGACAGCACCACGGCATTTTGATCCAGCGTCCCGCCGGCGATCAGTCCGGCCAGCGTGACGGCCAGAGTCCCGGCCCGTTCCGGCTCCAGCGCGGCATGGCTCAGGGCCAGGCCCAGCGCCTGCATGGAATCCTGCTGCGTGCCGCCGTTTCTGATATCGGCCTCCACCTCGCCGCAGATCCAGTCCAGCTCCTGCCCCGCGCACCCAAAGGCGTACAGCAACGCGCTGCGGTAGCAGCTTTTGTTCTGGACGCGGAAAAGCTGCCGCACGTGCTCCTCCACCCCGCACACGCCAATGGTCTTGATCGCCTCGTTGTTGGCGCTCACGTCCAGGCCGCTCACGCCCAGTCCGGAGAATTCCCGGCCCAATACCGTGATGCAGTAGTGGCTCAGCTCTTTTTTCTCCTCCTCCGTCCAGTACCGGGAAAAGGCCCGCGCAATGGGCAGATAGTTCAGATTCATGGCGGTGCTGCCGCTGTCCCGCAGCATTTTCAGCGACGCCTCCGCAAAATCCGCGGGATTCCCGCAGCTGAGCAGCGTTTTTTTCCGCTGCTTGATGTTGTCGATGATCCCTTTTTTCTGTTTCTTGTTTTTACATTTTTTTGTTCTGTCCAGCAGTCCCTTGAAAGAGGACAGTTCATTTGCCACAATCAGATTGCTGCCTGACGGCGGCAGAACCTTTCGTCCCCGGCGGCTGGACGTATACTCGCTGCTGGCGGTATTGAAATCCAGCGTCACAGATCCCCGCTCAATGACCTTCATCCCGATATCGTCGGAATAGGTCCATGCCTGGAGCGTAAGAATCCCGTTTCTCCGCAGCAAAAACTGAATGGCCACACGGGTCTCATGATTGATCTGTTTTTTGAATTCGATGTCTCCGGAGGCAATGGTCCGGTACTCGCCGCCCGTCACGGCCTGTTTAATGGGGATGCGCAGCCGCGTCTGTCCGGCGGCGATGCCGAACTCCAGAATCGCCGGCGACTGATAGGGCAGGTCCTCCCCGCTGTTGACCAGCAGATGAACCGCGCCGCCCTTCGCTCCCAGATAGATGGCCTCGTTGACGATGCTGGCCATGGAGCGGATATTGGGCGCACTGTCCGGGGCGGGCGTCTGAAAGAGTCCTTTCGGCTCTTTGTGGTCCAGCTGCTCCTGCTCCTCCAGAAAACGCCTGTGCATATCTCTCAATACGCCGCTGTCGCTCTGGTGGAGGTAGTGGTGGTAGACGGACGCCCCCTGCGCCACGGATTTATCCGGGTCGTTGACCGTAATGGGCCGCAGGCCGAAGAAACGGGTCAGCCGTTCCTCGATCAGATACAGGCGGGACATGCCGCCGTTGAGCACCACGGCGTCCACAGAAACCGTATCCGTCCCCAGTTTTTTCGCGGCCTTGTACAGCACGTTCAGCACAGGGAAGATGATATTTTTATCATCTCTGATCTCCTCAAAGCGTTTGTAGTCGTCGTAGCTGTAGCTGTTGCCCAGCAGCGGCGCGAGCACGCTCTCGAACTCCTCCAGGGTCATATCGTTTTCGGAGTTGTACCCGTTGGGCATAAAGCCGCCGTAGTCAAAGGTCTGGTCCTTTGCCAGCGGTTTTCCCCGCTTCTGGCGGTCCTTGTACTGATTGCTGACCTTCACCTTCAGCTCCTCCGCGTAGGCGAGGAACGGGATGCGGGACTGGGGGTTGTCCTCAATGCGCTTGGCGATCTCGGCGCTCTGGAGGCGGTAGTACTCGATATACTGCCTGTACATCCACTCGGCGAGGGTCTGGTCGCACTGGTCGCCCGCAATGGTGGAAAAGCGGTTGGTAGCCAGGGGGCGGATCTCAAAGTGCTCCCCGGCCCGGCTGATTTCGTGGAGGGTGATGTCCAGGGTGCCGCCGCCGATGTCGAACACCAGCACCTTCTGGGCATCTGAGAAGTTGATAGGGACATTGATCTTTCCGTTCTGCACCTGATTGAGCACGTCGTACAGAACGGCCTCCGGCTCGGAAATCAGGATATCGTCCCGGTAGCTGCCGTCCTCCTCCCGCACTTGCAGGCCGGCGATTTCGGCGGCGCGCAGGGTGGCCTCCCGCTGGGCGGGGTCGAAGCTGGCGGGCACGGTAATGACCGCGTCAACGATCTCCTCCCCGTAGTAGTCCTCCAGGCTTGCCAGCATATGGCGCAGGATTCTGGCGGAAACGGCCTCCGGGGTCTGGTCGGGGTACTCCGGGTTCCAGCCCGGAATATCCACGGTTGGACGGCCCATTTGCCGCTTAATGGATTTCGCAACGGCGAAGGGCTGGGTAAAGGAGACCGTTTTTGCGAAATCCCCCACAATCGGCTCATAGTTTCCGTCCTTCATGTCGGCGTAGTAGACGCAGGACGGCAGCAGGTCCCGGCTGGATTTGCGGTAGTTGTTGCCGGAGCTCATGTCCTCATAGCGTTCGATGCGGCTGACGGGGGTTTCGATCCGGGAACCGTCCAGCGAGCAGGTGGCGATAACGGAATTGGTGGTGCCCAGGTCGATGCCCACGCACAGGTCATTATGTACCATGTCAGTTTTCCTCCAGAATTTCTTTTACCCGGGGGTAGGAAATGACAATTTTTTTCTCGGAAATTTCCCAGCCCGGCGAGATCACGACCACATTTTTCAGCTCATCGGAGCTTTTGAAGGGGGCGCCGTCGTAGTAAAACCCGTCGATCTCCTTTGCCAGCACGCTCAGCTCCTCGCCCATTTCCAGCATAGGCGTCACGCCGCAGTCTTCCACGAACTCCTGAAGCCGCCGCACCAGAGACTGCACGCCCTTGATCTCAAAGGGGATAGGGCCTTTTTTGCGCAGCTGCCTGATGCCGTCCTGGGCGGTGAGCAGCAGGTCCAGAATATAGCCGTATTTTTCGGAGTTGAGCATGGTGATGATTCTTGCCTCCTCCTCCGCCCGGATCTCCAGCATCTGCTCCTCATAGCTGTCCTGAAGGCGGGTGACGAGATTGTTGGCGCGGTTGAGGGAGGCGTTCAGCCGGTAGATCTCCTCCTCATAGGCTTCGGCGGTGGGCGTTTTGCTGCCGCTGCCCGGCCCGGCGGCGCGTCCGCGGAGGGCCAGCAGGTCCAGAACGGTATCCAGACATTCCCCGGCGAAATCCTTGTTCATTTTCATCATGCTCTGGTAAGCGCCGGCGCTGAGAACAGGCTTCCAGCGTGCGGCCAGGGCCAGCAGGATCACACGGCGCTTCTGGACATGCCGGTCCAGGAAGGGGCGGAGGGCGTCGATCTGGGAGAAGTCGTTTTTGTCAATGGCCTTATAAATGGTCTTGGCGGTCTCCTTCGATTCCTTCAGCAAGCTGATCCGATAGGGGACATTGTCCAGCTTGCACTGAAGAAAGACGCGGATAAAA
>CAMWSZ010000310.1 GCA_947177005.1 uncultured Clostridia bacterium
ACCACAAGCTGACTGAGGAAGAAAAGCAGTGGCTTATGCGGATTGCACAAAAGTCTAAGCTGGCAAAAAGCCGTATTTCACAGAGAGGGAAAAAGCAGAAATAATGAAAACAGCTCTACCGTTACAGATACAGGACGGTAGGGCTGTTATTCATCGGGGACATATTCGGCAATATCCTCCAGACGGCAACTCAATGCCGCACATAGTTTGTTCAATGTCTTTGTTTCCATATTGTCGTTAGCACGCAAACGACGGATGGTCTTACTGTCAATACCGCACTTCTCGCGTAGCTGATATGTGGAAACACTCTTATCCTTCATAACGTCCCACAGCTTGTTAAAGACAATCACAGTCTCACCCCCATTGACACAAATCAGTATGGGGGTTATAATCTCCAATGATAAGGGGATATAACCCCCATATCCAAATATTATTTTTAAGAGACTGGGGACAGACTGTAATGATTGAGAAATGTTGCGCATTCACGGGCCATCGTCCGAAAAAATTTTCGTGGGGCTATAACGAAGCAGACGCACGATGTATTACTCTGAAAAAGATGCTTGCCACGCAGGTTGCCAAACTGGTGGACACTGGATATACAGATTTCTTCTCTGGTATGGCGGAGGGAGCCGACACTTGGGCAGCATTGTCTGTTCTTACTTCAAAAAAAGAAAATCCTACGCTGAAGCTCCATTGTGTCCTGCCTTATGAGGGACAGGCAGACCAGTGGTCAGCTTCGGCGCGGGAACTCTATTGCTCCATTCTGGAACAGGCGGATTCTATTGTGTATGTGAGTAGAGAGTACAGTAAGGGTTGTATGTTGAAGCGCAACCGTTACTTGGTCGATCATACCGCCTGTCTGCTGGCTGTCTATAACGGCGAGTGGAGGGGTGGAACGGCGATGACGGTGCGGTATGCTCAGAAGCTGGGACGGGAGATTATCATTTTGAATCCTCTTTCCTGCGCCCCTTAAAAATTTGAAGTAGATGTAAAAATGCTCTCCCAGTTTTCTACAAAGTATGCTATACTACCTTCGATAAGCGCTATGTTTTGGCAGTACGAAAACGATAATGGCATATTGGGCCTTATTGGGAGGAACTATATTATGATAAATTTGAGAAGCACAGCGAGCCGACTTATTACCAGTTTGATTGCAGCCTTTTGCATCATAGGTTGCTTAAAACCTTTCACTATGAGAGTATATGCAAAAGAAACTTCAACCGCTGTAGAAGGAAATATGTATGAGTTTGCCTCTAATGCTCATTACGAATTTTCATCAACCACTGTATCCAGTGGCGATACTTTTGGTACATTTACCATTTCAGGTGATCTAAAAAACACCGGCTATAAGAACGGAATACCAGCATATTCTGTCAGTTCTGAGAATGTCGATTTCTATTACTTGTATAATCAGTCTAAATTAAACTCCTCTGAAACAGAGTGGCACCTGATTGATGATAAGACGAAAAAAGTTGATGCAGTCTCCCTTGACCAAAATATTCTGAGTGGTGCAATTATCGTTCAGTCCTCTAAAGATGGAGTAACCTGGATTACTGATACGATTAGAACAAATGTCTTTACTGCTGACACCAATTTGTCGGATAGTCTCTATACTACCAAAGGCATTCAGTTGGAAAATGGCTGCTATTATCGGGTAATTGTTGCCTATGAATTGAAAATCAAAACTGGAGAGAAAAAGGCTGGTCCGTTCACCTCAGATATTACAGATGAAAAGAAGGTTGCTGAAGTATACGAGTTTTATGCGGTGAGTAGTGAAGTGGAAGGAAATACGACCAGCGCTGCGGCAACACCAAGAAAAGAGCTGGGCCAGAAGGTTAACACCGGAAAAGATAATGGTTACTCTGGAAATAATGCAATTGATAAGAATGATCCACATTATGGCTGGAATTTGGGGACCTTTGTGGTGAATGGATATACCAGAGAAACTTCCAGTAATGGAACTCCGGTCTTCCTCAAAAATGTTGGCGATAAAGTGACCCTATGGTTTACCCTTACACAGGATATTAACAATTTGAATGGAAACAGTGCATTTACTATTTCAGAGGATACCAACGGTTACGATCAGTTTTTTGAAATTTCACAGACAAATTTTAAGCGTGGTACACTGATTATTCGATATACTGATTACGAAGGCAACATACATGATCCTGTTATCTACACCGATTTTCTTGCTGCCAACGCAACAACAGGAGCTGATACCAGAGTGCAGCTTTTTGAAGAGGGTGATTATGAGATTTCTCTTGACTATGAGATCAAGAACAACCCCCGTCAGGTAGGGCCGGTTTCAGTTGTCCCTACATACACAAACTATAAAATTTCTTTCAATTTTTCTATTCGTAACGGTAACTGCATGGTGTATCCGTTTGATACTGTAACAGGTGCAGAACTGTCAGATTGTGCGATTACTTCAAATGGTTTCAAACTCGATATGGCAAAATCCAGGTATTTGACGATTGATGTTACCCGGATTGTTCTAAATATGGGCACGGACGGTCAGCTTATAGAAGATGTGCGCTTTAACCGCCCTGCAAAGGACAATGATACCTACACAGACGAGGGAATTTACGCATTCACAGTAAAGAACCTGTATACTGGAGAAGCGACCACCAAAACAATTTATGTTGGAGCGGATAAGTACCTTATGGCACTGTCAAAAAATTTGCTTACTGTCGAAACCTTGAATGAAAAAATCGAGCAGGATGCGACAATCAGCGATGATGGCACGATTTCCAATTATGTTCCCGTTGAAAGTCCATCGGCAGAGACTCATCAACCGGTAACACTCCAGAGCAGTTCTTCAACATTACTTATTGTTGTGGCGGTGGTAGCTATTGTGGGGTGTGTCGCATTAACAATGATGAAAAAGGCCAAGAAAAAGAAAGAGGAGACTGATATATGAAGAAAATAATTGCTCTTGTGCTTGCCTGGGTACTACTCTTATCTGGTTGTGCATCTCAGGCAGAAAACAACGACTCTTCCTCTGGCTTATCCACTATTCTCCAGTTCAATGAAAGCTCAAATCAAGCGGCTTTCAACAATTTGGATGACCCACAGCTGCTTCAATATGTGGAAGACACTGTGTATGCAGGTTTGGTAGACGAATTTTCCAGCGAAGATTATATCATCAAAAATGTAAGTGCCATTTATTATTCCAAAGAGTATTTGGAAGAAGTTGCTTATAATTCTAAAGCTAATATCTTTTTCGGCTATACGCTTGCGGAACTGGATGAACAATTCCAAGGCGAACAATATGTATTTACCCTAAGCGATGATGGCGAAACTACAGTGCAACTCCTAGAGGACTATGATGATACCTATGATCGAATAATTAAAAATGTAGCCATTGGAACCGGTGTAATTTTGGTATGTGTGACAGTATCTGTCGTGAGCGGGGGCATCGGTGTTTCAACCATAAGTACAATTTTTGCAGCTTCAGCAAAAACAGGAACCACATTTGCATTATCTTCTGCTGGCTTTAGTGGTGTTTTTGCCGGTGCGGTGACAGGCATTCAAACAAAGGACTTTCATCAGGCTGTAAATGCAGCAGCTCTTGCAGGCAGTGAAAGTTTCAAGTGGGGTGCTATCTCAGGAGCACTTATTGGTGGATTAAGTGCGGCTAGTGCGCTTCAGAATGCGGCTAATGCTTTTGATGATATTCCGTCATGGCGGCAATCCGAAATAGACGTTCTGAATCAATACGGTGGGACGGAACAGCTAACCTACTTAGGCGGAGAAGAAGTTCCATTTGGTACGCCTGGAGCTACCCGCCCAGATGTAGTCCGAACGGTCGGAAATCATTTGGAAGCTATTGAGGTTAAAAACTATAATCTTGAAAGTTCAAACAGTTTGAGTACGCTGTATAATGAGCTTGAACGAGAGATCAGCGCACGTGCCGCCAACTGCCCCACAGGTACAACACAACGAATTGTTCTGGATGTACGGGGGCGAAATTTTAGCCAAGAGCTAATTTCTTCCGTATCTGAAACTATCGAGACAAGACTGATTGATATTTATCCTAATATACCAATTGACATTTTGGGCTTTTGAAAAGAGAAAAACCGCCAGTACACACCAAAAGTGCGTACTGGCGGTTTTCATCGATCCAAAGGCGAAGTTGAACTCGTAAGAAAGCAGCGGCGCCACTATTAGGAACTTTCCCCTTTAAGTCACCTCAAGCGAATTGTTGGCCTTATGCACTACGGACTGCCAACTGATAGTGTTATTACTTCTGCGAAGAAAGATAGGAAAGGGAAGGGTGGAGGAAGAAATTGGAAACAGAGAGAGGATGGTGCTGCAATTTTCGCATGA
>CAMWSZ010000311.1 GCA_947177005.1 uncultured Clostridia bacterium
CATATCGGCTTTGCTGCTGTACTTTGGAACACCATAACCCCGGATGTACCTGCCGTTGACCTGGATGGTTCTGCGCTTCACAGAATCGCTGTAGTTACCTTCAATGACGGTGATCGTGTTGCCGCTGACCTTTTCTACAATGCCGACGTGATCGGGAGCGCCGCGATTGTCTCCTGCGCCGGTATCCTGCCAGTCGTAGAAAACATAGTCACCGGGGAGCGGCCTGTAGCTGTCATCCTCCTGCCAGCTCCCCAGCTTCTTGAAAAGCTCGATCATAGCGCTGCATCCGCACTCTGTCGGGATGATGTCCGTCAGCCCCGCAACAATGGCTGCGGCTGAAACGGTGGTCGCGCACCAGGCATCGGTGTACTTTACCTTGTAGCCGCGGGCCAGCGGCTTGTGAGCGTTGTAGATGTCGATGATCTCTTTATGGCTTCCGTTGGCCTCTTTCCGGCCGACCCAGCTCTGCATTATGCCGACAACCTTCTGTCTCACCTGAGATTCAGTCATTTTAGCTCTCCTCCTTCTTCACACTCTCGGCGTCCACCTTGCCTTCAGCCATGATGTACGCCACCACGGATGCCCACAACTTCCGGCTGCTGAGCTTCCGCTTCCAGTCAATTTTGTTCATAGCGAATCCTCCCCGCTTTCTTTTGTACAGCCAAAGACGCCGCCGTTGTTATGCTCGAAAATGTTCTCCAGGACCTTCAGGAATCCGACGCCCAGGATCGTGTGGATTGCCGGTTCGGACAACTCTGCCATTGTGTAGACCTGTTCCAGCTGGACGGTCGAATAGATAGCGATGCCGTAGGATGTAAATACCCACACCAAAGCAGATACCTGCGTGGTGACGAAAATCAGCCTCGTTACGGACCGCAGGAGCTTGTTCGGGGGACTTTTGAGTCTGCTCCGCTTTCTGTCCTGGAGTTGCTGGCGTACAACAATCAAGCAGATCAAATAGCCCAGCACGAATCCAACCGCCAGGATAGCGGCAATCAGGACGGTCTTCACGGCCTATCCCCCTATTCCAATCTTCAAGAAAATAGCCGCAATGACGATACCAAGGATCGTCGTGGCAATATGGCTGACGACCTTGCGCCACATCTCCCCGTCCCGGCTTTCCAAGGTCGAAAGCCGGGCCCCCTGTTGCTTCTGAATTTCCACCATGCTCTCCATGTTTGTTGCCAGCTTATTGACAGAGGTGGCGAGGGCCGACATCTCCCGCACGTTTTCTTCGAGGATGTCGAGCCGCTTGTTCTGACGGGCATCCTCATCTGCGAGGCGCTGGTTTTCGCTCGCCATGAGTTGCGCAAACGCATCATGCTCTGCTCTTGTAATCGGGTCCATCTAATTCCCTCCTTGTTTTGATAACCGGAAGGCCGCCTCCGATAACGAGAGCGGCCTTCCGGTTTACGCTTTTGCCCCAATCAGGGCGGCGATGCGCTGAAGATCTTCCAACGGTGCATTGTAGAAGTCGTGGTTCCAGAGCCAGAAGTCCTCATGCTCCACGCGCTTGTACTTCTGGCATAGAGTGTCTGGCCACACCTTATCCCACCGGGCCTGAATCATATCCCGGTTTTCCGGGCTGGCATTGGGCGGGGTTTCCAGCCTGGACAGGATGGCGGTCACCAACGCCCCGCGCTCCACGCCAAGGTCATCGTCGTTCTGGCTGAAGAAGTCGTGGGCGTTCTGACTGGTGTCAACACACAGCGGCTGGCCTTTCCACAACAAAAAACCATCCTGGGCTTCCAGGATGGAACCGTATGGAATATTGACCCGCTGCCCGTTGCAACCCTTGAACTTAGCCCGCCGGCGGGCGACGTAGATTTTGTGAGTCATCCCTTACGCCTCCGTGGTGCCTGTGGTAGCCTTGTTGGGCAGCATACCCATCAACTCGGTATACTCCTCCGCCGTGATCTTGTTGGAAGCCATGAAGATGTCCAGCTTCGCCTCCATGCCCTCGGTCTGGCCGCGCTCGATCATACGCTTCAAAGTCCGATACAACATAATTTCTGTCTCCTTTCTCAGTTATTCCCGGCATCCGCAAGGCCCAGCTCCAGCAGGGTCAAGCGGTATTCCTGTTCCACGATCATTCCGTCAGCATCGGAGGCTGCCTGCTTCGCAGCCTGAATCTCCGCGCCAGCGTCGATCTCCTCCAGCATGACGGTCTCCAGATCCTCCATGCCGTCCCTGCCGAGAAGATGATAAGGATTCCCGGCAAAGACGATGCCCGAAGCCTGCGGCTCCGGGCAGAGATTATAACAGCCATTTTCGGCCTGCTTGATATAGGTGGGAGTCTCAGTCATGCCAACGGCGGCTCCGCCTTTTGTGATTCTATACATTTTGTACCTCCAAAAAATGTAGCATGGTAGAGCCTTCGCAGACGCAGCAGCCGTCCGTGGTCATTGAAATGTCGATAGTAGGCGCTCTGGCATTCCATGTATTGCTCGATGTCTGCGAAGTCTCGTTTCCCAGCCAAAAGCTCCCGGTGAAATAGTTTGAGCTTCCGACGGGCGCGTTTAATTCCATCCCTGCATCCGTTGACAACGATCCGCCCTGTCTCGGTGAGGGTAAACTTTGCCTTGCACCACTTAAAGGGTTTTGTCAAGGGAACTACCTTGCACTTCTTTTTATTCACCCGAATACCCATCGCCTCAAAGCGGGCCACCAACTCATGCCCCAGCCGTTTCAGCTCCTGCATATCCGGCAGGATGACGTAGTAGTCGTCCATATAGTGCGCGGTACAGTGAATACTTTTCTGGCATTTGAGCCAGTTGTCGATAGAGCTTGGCAGGGTGACCATCTCCTGTTGAGACGGTTCTTTCCCCAGCGGCATCCCACGGCCCGGCGTTGTTGCCGGGGAGCAGGCCACAATCCAGTCTGCGAAGCCCCGGAGAGTCGGATCGGTGATATACCGCTCGTGCCGTTGGAAGATAGAATGGCGCGGCGCACTTGGGAAAAATCCCTTTAAGTCGATGATCAGGACGCCTCCCTCCCGGCCATACCGCCGGAAGTGCCACGCTAAGTGCTGCTTGAGCCGCTTGAACTGCCAGTGCAATCCTTTTCCCCGCTGACTAGCCCCATTGTCCGCTATCGTGCTCGGTGCATATAGTGGAATCAACACTTCGTTGCACAGGGTCTTATCTACCCGCCGGTCTGTGATGTGGGGTGCATCAATAGGGCGGACCTTGCCCCTCTCCCGGAGGGTGAAGTGGACACACTTACGAGGCCGGTAGGTCCCGTTTAGAATGTCCCGGCGTTGCGCTGCGGTTCCGGAAAACAGGTGCATCTCAAAATTCTGGGTACTCTGTTTCCACCGGACGCCGTTGCAGCACTTCCGCCCATAATAGAACATTTTCTTGTAGCTGAACACTTTGTCGATAGGACCAAGTGCAGCGCATCGGGCCTCTCTCTTTGCCTGCCGCCTTGCTCGGCGGCGTTGGTATCGCGCCTCTCGGCGCTCTTCGCTTGTCATAGTTATTCGCCCTCCGTACAGCCGTCTTGTTGGGTGCCGTCTAGTTCTGCGTTGTCCTTACACATGAAACGAGAGCTGGCACATTCTCCCGCCATGCAAGCAGCGTCCGTGTAAGGACATCAAAGGGCAGTTTTAGGTTTTCACCAGGGAAGTATTTCTCCTTTTACGACGGTCGTCTTTCACCTTGAACCGGTTTACCGGCTCTGTTACTCCATTTGACCGCGTATCGCAAAATCCGGGGCGCAGACCCAACGACCGGTCTGCATTATTGTTGTTGTTAGAACCTTCTTCGTTGACGGCGCAGAAGTTATTGTTGTTGTTGTAACGAGGAGACCGCAGGCCCCACCGAACCGCCCGAAGACTAATTTTCAGAAATACACCCAATACAGATCAAGCTTTTGGCCTTTGGCCGAGAATTTTGATCGCGCCTTTAAGAAGCTCGTTCTCCTTGTCGATCAGCAGTCCCAGATTCTGCGCCATCTTCTCCAGCTTGACTTCTGCATCTTTTGAGCTGACGGGGCGGCCCGTAGATGTGGTAAAGCATCCTTCTGGGTTTTCCATCATCACCAAATAGCATTGTGTCAACCGTGAATCCAGCGCCATAAGTGAGGCTCTTGCCTCCAGCAGGTGGCCCTTGCGGAGCGTAATCCGCTGGGGGTCTGAGGGATATATGCTGTTGGCCTTTTCCGTCTGGTCAATGATTTCTCCTGCAAGCTTAGCGATTGGTTCTGCCACAAGCCGGGAATATCTGGCAGATAATCTTGTCAAAAAGTTCAGCTTTTGCACATTGATTGCATGGTCTGTGGTGATAAATTCCGCCTTGCTTGTGACGCGTTTTTGGGCGAGTACCGAC
>CAMWSZ010000312.1 GCA_947177005.1 uncultured Clostridia bacterium
CTTATTGCCCTTTGGGGGGTGGTGCGGGTAGCGTCCGGTATGGGTTGTCTGCGTCAGTATGCAGGCGGAGAACGCGGTCAAATGCCCGATAGGCTATCTGCGTTTCCGCAGCCGCAGGTGGATCAACGACATCACCCGCAAGGAACCATAAAGAAAAAGGAGGTTCGCAAAATGTCTCTGTTTCACTGTCCGCTGTGCGGCAGGCCGCTGAAAGACGAGGCAAACACGCTCAGCTGTCCGTCGGGGCACAGCTTTGACCGTGCGAAGGAGGGCTACGTCAATCTGCTGCCCGTCAGCCGGAAAAATTCAAGGATGCCCGGCGACGATCAGGGAATGGCATCGGCGCGGCGGGCGTTTCTGGACCGAGGCTGGTACGCGCCCCTGCGGGATGCCCTGTGTCAACTATCTGCGGAGCTGGCGGGACCGTCGCCTACAGTTCTGGATGCGGGCTGTGGGGAGGGCTATTATACAGCGGGCGTACAAGACGCCCTGGCCTCTGCCGGTAAAACCGCACGAATGGCCGGAGTGGATATCTCAAAATTTTCCGTGCGGAAGGCGGCGAAGCGGTACAAAAATATCGAATTTGCGGTTGCGTCCTCCTACCGCCTCCCTGTGGCGGATCATATGGTTGATTTGCTGCTGAATGTGTTTTCTCCGCTGGCCCTCGACGAATTCCGCCGCGTTCTGCGTCCGGGCGGGGTCTATCTCTATGTTGTACCGGCGGCGATGCATCTGTGGGAGCTGAAAGAGGTGCTGTATGAGCATCCCTATCCCAATGAGGAGAAAGAGACCCTCTATCCCGGCTTCACCTACGACCGCATCGTTCCTGTAGACAGGGTCATCCGCCTCCCCGCCCAAGCCGATATTCACGCCCTTTTTCAGATGACGCCTTACTACTGGAAAACGCCGAAAGAAGGCGCGGCGCGTCTGGCGGCGCTGGAAACCTTAGACTGCCGCACCTCTTTCCGGATACACGTCTTCCGGCGGATGTGAATGAAAACAGTTTTTGCGTCAATATTTATGCATTTTTGTGAAAGAAGGATATTGACAATTGTCCGCCGCTGTAGTATGCTCTGATTCATTCCGGACGAGGTTCCGGAGGTTTTGGAAGACAGCCGCCAAAACGGCGGCGAATGGAAAGGAAAAGAGTCACTATGAAAAAATTGGTATCCCTGCTTCTGGCCTTGGCAATGGTCCTGGCCCTGACCGCCTGCGGCGGCTCCGGCAGCCTGACGGTAGAATCCGGCAAGCTGCACATGTCCACAAATGCCGCCTTCCCTCCCTATGAAATGGTGGGCAGCGGCGGCGGTTTCGAGGGCATCGACGTGGAAATTGCCGGTCTGATTGCCAAAAAAATGGGCCTGGAGCTGGTGGTGGACGACATGGGCTTTACCGCTGCGCTGGAGGCCGTCCAGAACGGCAGGAGCGATATCGCAATGGCCGGCATCACCATTACCGAGGAGCGCAAGCCCAACATGGATTTCTCCGACACCTATGCCACCGGCATTCAGGTCATCATCGTACCGGAGGATTCCCCGATTCAGACCGTGGACGACTTGGCAAATGCCGGCCTGATCGGCACCCAGGAGAATACCACCGGTTATATTTACTGCTCCGACTCACCGGAGGAGGGCGGCTACGGCGAAGAGCATGTCATTGCCTATGAGGACGGTTTTGTTGCGGTACAGGCGCTGCTGTCCGGCAAGGTGGACTGCGTGGTCATCGACAACGAGCCCGCAAAGGCGTATGTTGCCGCCAATCCCGGCCTGAAGATTCTGGATACGGAGTTTGCCGTTGAGGATTACGCCATTGGTTTCAAGAAGGGCAACACCAAGCTCCAGGAGCAGGTCAATAAGATCCTGAAGGAGCTCAAGGACGACGGTTCCATTCAGGAGATTATCGACAAATATATTCAGGCGTAAAAAACGAACGGACAGGGGCGGCAAACAGCCGCCCTTTCTGGTATAGGGAAAGGAGAGCGATAGAGTGGAATGGACCGAATGGTGCGAGCAGCTTCTCACGCTGGCGCAGGACGGCACTGTTCTGAGCTTTTGGGAGAAGCTGAACAAGGATTTCTATCAGGCCTTTGTACAGGAGGCCCGGTGGAAAATGTACGTGGAGGGCATGGGCAATACGCTGAAGGTGGCGGTGCTGGCGCTGGTTCTGGGATTTTTGCTGGGTCTGGTGGTTGCCGCCGTCCGCACCTTCCACGACCAGCGCCGTGAGGAAAAAACCGGCGTTTTCCTGAATATTCTGAATATCCTGTGCAAAATCTATACCACCGTCATCCGCGGCACACCGATGATGGTGCAGCTTCTCATCATGGCTTTTGTCATCTTTAAGTCCAGCCGGAATCTGGTGGGAATCGCGGCGCTGTCCTTTGGCATCAACTCGGGGGCCTACGTGGCGGAGATCATCCGCGGCGGCCTGATGAGCGTGGACACAGGACAAATGGAGGCGGGCCGGTCTCTGGGACTGAATTATTTACAGACAATGTGGTATATTATCATTCCGCAGGCGATTAAAAATATTCTGCCCGCGCTGGGCAACGAGCTGATTACGCTGTTGAAGGAGACGTCTATCGTGACCGCCATTGGCCTGCGGGACCTCACCAAAGCGGCACAGCTGGTCACGGGCAAAACCTACGGCGGCTTTATGGCACTGTTCGGGGTGGCGCTGATTTACCTGGCAATGGTCATGGTTCTGACATGGCTGGTCAACAGGCTGGAAAGGAGGCTTCGGAACAGTGAACGGTAAACAGAACGAGGTTTTGATTCAGGTCCGGGGCCTGGAGAAGCATTTCAAGGGCGGCGAGATCAAAGCGCTGAACGGTGTCACGGCGGAGATTAAACGGGGTGAAGTCGTGGTGGTGATCGGACCGTCCGGGTCAGGGAAATCCACGTTCCTGCGCTGTTTGAACCTGCTGGAGCATCCCACCGGCGGCTCCATTACCTTTGACGGTGTGGACCTCACGAACCCAAAGGTGAATATAGACGTTCACCGGCAGAAAATGGGCATGGTATTCCAGCACTTTAACCTGTTCCCTCATATGACCATTTTGGACAATATGACCCTTGCGCCTATGAAGGTCCTGAAAAAGAACAGAGAGGAATCGGAACGGAAAGCCATGCAGTTATTGGACCGTGTTGGATTGGCCGGACGCGCCGCGGCGTATCCGGGCCAGCTGTCCGGCGGACAGAAACAGCGGATTGCCATTGTCCGCGCACTGTGCATGGAGCCGGAGGTGATGCTGTTCGACGAACCAACCTCCGCCCTGGACCCGGAGATGGTCGGGGAGGTGCTGGAGGTCATGCGGGACCTCGCCGGAGAGGGTATGACAATGGTTGTCGTGACGCATGAAATGGGCTTTGCCCGGGAGGTGGGCAGCCGCGTGATCTTTATGGACGGCGGCGTGATTGTGGAGGAAAATTCTCCGGCGGAACTGTTCGGGAATCCGTCCAGCGACCGTCTGAAATCCTTCTTGGCAAAGGTACTGTAGCTGAAAAAAGGGATGACGCCCGCTCAGGAGGACCTGAATGGGCGTCATTTTTATATATGGAGAAAGTGGGGGCAGTCATTCGCTGAAAAGAGGCGTAGAGAGGTAGCGGTCGCCGGTATCGGGCAGCAGTGCAACAATGGTTTTGCCCTTATTTTCCGGACGTTTCGCCAGCTCCAGCGCAGCCCAAACCGCCGCGCCGGAGGAAATGCCTACCAGAATACCCTCCGCACGTCCGATGCGTTTTCCTGCGGCAAAAGCGTCCTCATTGCTTACGATAATGATCTCATCGTAGATGCTGGTATTCAGCACCTCCGGCACAAACCCTGCACCGATACCCTGAATTTTATGAGGGCCTTGGCTTACCTTCCTCAGCACCGGGGACGCCGCCGTTTCCTCCGCCAAACCCTTCCCGCCGGGATTCTTACTCTTCAGATACTCACCCACGCCGGTAACCGTGCCGCCGGTGCCGACGCCCGCGACGAAAATGCCCACCGCGCCATCGGTATCCTCCCAGATCTCCGGGCCGGTGGTCTCCCTGTGGACGGCGGGGTTGGCGGGATTGACAAACTGGCCGGGAATAAAGCTCTCCGGTATCTCCTTCGCCAGCTCCTCCGCCTTGGCAATCGCGCCCTTCATGCCCTTTGCGCCCTCGGTCAGCACCAACTCCGCACCGTAAGCCTTCATCAGCTGCCGCCGCTCCACGCTCATGGTCTCCGGCATGACGATGATGATGCGGTAGCCCCGGGCCGCCGCCACAGAAGCGAGACCGATGCCCGTGTTGCCGGAGGTGGGCTCGCTGATGACCGAACCGGGCTTCAGGATAC
>CAMWSZ010000313.1 GCA_947177005.1 uncultured Clostridia bacterium
ATTTTACCATACCTTCTTCTTAAATGAAAGTCTTTTATTGAAAAGTAGTATTAGATGTTTTTGTTTCCGGCCTGCTCACAGTATTTCAGATTTTACATCTATTTTGACAAAATCTTCTTCCCTCAGCACCCCGATTGCATCAGGCGGCATAAGGGGGGCGAAGACCACAGCCGTTGGTTGGGGCAATTCACACCCGCATATTCGCTTCCGTCAGAGAGGCCCGAAAAACCGAACCATGCTTTGCTGGAGATTGAAATTTGTTTTTGCACAGATGGTGATTTCTCTTTTGCCAATACAGAAAACCTTTTCAATCCCCAATTCTATATGTACAAGGGCGCTGTCATCAAATACAGCTATAATACTGCCTTTGAGTATTTCGAATTTCAGCTCAGTGCCGAAGGAGATGAACGCGCCTGCTCCTGAGCCGCCAGAGACCTTCTGGAAAGCCTGATCTGCCGCCTCTCAACGTGCAGATATTATATCGTCCGTGATATCTGCAGCATGCTGATACCAGCCATAGAGCAGTGTCTGTGGAACGATGAGGCTGTTTCGGAATGGCTCCAGCAGCTACAACAGCGCCGTCTCCAATCGTTACGCCAGGACACACTGTTGCGTTAGACCCGATCCAGACGTTTTTCCCGATTCTGACAGGAGCGGGATGCAGATCTCTTCGCCGCAAGGGGGACAGATCATGGTTCAATGTAGCCAATACAACATTGTGTCCGATTTGAGAACCATCCTCAATCGTAATGCCGCCCTGATCCTGCAACTGGCATCCGGCGTTGATAAAGACATTTTCGCCTACGGTGATATTCCTGCCGCAGTCCGTATAAAACGGCGGAAACATTGCAAATGATTCAGGAACCGGTTTGCCTGTGATCTGAGAAAACAATTCCCGAATCTCTGCCATATTGTGATAGCTGTTATTCAGCTGCACTGTCAATTTCCTTGCTGCGTCAGCCGCCCCGTCAAGTAGACGCTGGATATCCGAACCGGACTGTACAGTGCGTTTGCTGTTCATATGTTCCAACAATTTGTCCCAATCCATAGCGCATACCTCCTGACTTTCCCTGGTTTCAACGGGTACAGTCATGCCCCATGCATCCATGTTTCTCTGCGCCGCATGAATGACCTTCCCCATTATGCCCATGATGATTACAGCAGGCATCTGGATCGAATTCAAGTTTCCCCGCAAGCAGCGCATCTATTGCCAGATCCGCATTTCCGCTTACACCGCCGTAAAGTTGGATGCCTGCTTCCGCCAGCGCGTTCTGTGCGCCGACTCCGATTCCGCCGCAAATCAGTGAATCCACATGCATCTCGGAAAGCATCTCAGTTAATGCCCCATGACCGCTTCCGTTTGTGTCAACGATATGTGAATATACAACCTTACCGTCCTCGATCTCGTAAATCTTGAATTGCGCCGTATGCCCAAAATGCTGGAATATATCCTCATTTTCGTAGGTAACAGCAATTTTCATGACTTTTTCTTCCCCTTTTCATCGAATATGATACTATATAATACCGTACCCTGTATGCATTGTCAAGGTATTGCTGGAAATTCTCTTTGTCATATGCAAGAGGAGAACTGCACAAGTACAGCTCCCCTCCTGTTTCGTCTGAACTATATTTAGACAGACAGCAACGTTTCTATGGTTATCCCATATACGCTTTCCTGCTGAAATTACGCAAACCGTGTAGCCAGTTCGGCAATGCTGCTGTCCTTCGTAGGCTGCCCGATGGCGTTGAATTTCCAAGCGCCGTCTTTGCGGTACAGCTCGCCGAAAATCATCGCTGTCATCCTGTCGTAGTTTTCGGACAGGCTGTAGTGGCACATCTCCTCCCCTGTCTCGCCGTCACAGATACGGATGTAAGCGTTTTTGATCATCCCGAAGTGCTGATTGCGTGCGGCTGCCTGATAGATATTGACGACAATGACGATTCTGTCGTAAGCCGCCGGAAGCTCCGTCAGTTCGATCAGAATCTGCTCGTCGTCCCCTTCGCCGGCCCCCGTAAGATTGTCACCCATATGCCGGACTGCGCCGCTGTTATGTTTTAGCTTCATGTAACTTACGATGTCGGAGCTGCCCTTCAGTTTTCCGTTTTGACAGAGGAAGGCTGAGGCGTCGCAGTCAATGTTCTGGACAGGCGTCCTCCTGAAGAAACTGCCCAGTCCCGAATGGGGCTCAGCTTCATCCCATCCAAGGGCAGCCACAACGCGGTGCAGGAAGCCGCCTCCTGCCTTTCGCAGATCGATTCTTTGCCCTTTTTGTAAGTTGACAGACATGGTAATATTCCTCCGTTTGTTTTCTTTTTTAATGTGGGACGGACAGCAGTTTCATGCCGCCCGCCCCGAAATTCACTTAAACCGGGAATAGCGGTTTGCCCGGATTATCGCGTGCTGTCCTCACTCTGGGCGTCGATGCCGAAGTTCTGACACAGTGCGGCAAGGCCGCCCTGGAATCCGCTGCCCGTGGCGCTGAACTTCCATTCCCCGCCGTGGCGGTACAGTTCGCCGATGACCATGGCGGTTTCGACGGAGAAATCTTCCGTCAGATCGAAGCGGACCAGCTCGGTGCCGTTGGTTTCATCCACGATGCGGATGTAGGCGTTGTCTACCTGGCCGAAATTCTGCCGCCGTGCTGCGGCGTCGTAAATGGTTGCGGTGAAGGCGATTTTTTCAAAGTCCGGGGGAACAAGGGACAGATCGACCAGGATGGTTTCGTCGTCCCCCTCGCCCGATCCTGTGCGGTTGTCGCCGAGATGTTCGATTGCGCCGGAGGAGTGCCTGAGATTGCCGTAGAAGATGAAGTCAGCGTCGCCGGAAACTTTTCCGCTGCCGGTGAGCAGGAACGCCGTGCCGTCCAGATCGAAGTCGGAACCGCCGTCGTATTTGTTGGTGTCCCAGCCAAGGCCGACGGAAATCTTCTTCAGGCCGGGATTGTTCTTGGTCAGATCGACCTTCTGACCCTTGGATAAACAGACTGGCATAATGATAAACCTCCTAAAAATGTGATGTATCGGAGCGCCGGTGCGCTGCCGGGATGTTTATATAGTATGCTGTCCGGAGATATATTATCGAATTTCTGCGGCATATTTTACATTTTTTAAGTAATTCTTTTACAGGCTTTTTCCTGCGGCTGCCTTGCGGATGATGTCAATGGGGATGACCGGAAATGCCAGAGCAAGACAGATCAGCCAAGCGGAGGGACTGAGCGCTTCCGCGCTGAGGGCTTCCCCGCCGAACGTGATAAAGACAAATTGGAGAAGCAGGAGCGAGAGCGTGACCAAAAGGAAGTTCCTGTTCCGTTCCAATCCCTCAAAGACATTCATTTTTTCCGTCCGCGCATTGAATCCGTTAAAGGTAATCGCCATCATAAAGGTAGCGAATAGGGCTGATTTCAGATAGGTAATATCTACATTGCCGAACAGACCGCGGATAGGCGGAATGAAGAGAATGCCGAGGCAGATGAATGTAATGTACAGTGCGCTGAGAATGATTTCGGTCAGCATTTCCCTGTTGACAATACTTTCGGAACGGGGGATCGGGCGGTCTTTCATGTACTCCTGCAGGGCGGGCTCGCTGCCGAAAGCGATAGCCGCCAGCGTATCCATCGCCAGATTGACGATTAAAAGCTGCACAACTGTCATAATGACATTCTCGCCGAACATCGGACCCAGGAAGCAGGTCAGTACTGCGGCCGCGTTGACCGTAAGCTGAAAAATCAGGAACTTTCGGATGCTCTTGAACATGGTCCGTCCATAGAGAATAGCCTTTTCGAT
Organism: uncultured Clostridia bacterium; assembly: GCA_947177005.1. GTDB lineage: Bacteria > Bacillota > Clostridia > Oscillospirales > Oscillospiraceae > Pelethomonas. Next base: position 3,784 of record CAMWSZ010000313.1, read on the forward strand.
GGAGGCGAAATTGTTGTCCAGGATGGTGATGTCCCCCGCTTCCTTCGCCGCCTCCGTGCCGCTTCCCATCGCAAAGCCTACGTCAGCCTTTTTGAGTGCGGGAGAATCGTTCACGCCGTCGCCGGTCATGCCGGCAACCAGATTCAGTTCCTGCGCCAGCCGTACCAGACGGCTCTTATCAAACGGCAGCGCACGGGAAACTACGCGCAGGTTCGGCAGCAGACTTTTCAGTTCCGCGTCGCTTTTCTCCGCCATCTCGGCGGAAGTCAGAGTTACATCATCCGGTCGGGAAAGCAGTCCCGCTTCCTTCGCAATTGCGCACGCTGTTTCCTTGCGGTCTCCGGTGACCATGACCACCTGGATGCCCGCGTTCTGAACTTCCTTGATAGCCGCCGCCGCCTCTTTCCGGACGTTGTCGCGGATGCTGAGAATGCATATGAGAGTCAGTTCCCCGTCCTCTCCCTCGCCGTCCGCTTTCGCCGCAGCCAGAAGACGCATAGACCGGCCGGCCTGCTCGT
>CAMWSZ010000314.1 GCA_947177005.1 uncultured Clostridia bacterium
TTTTTAACCCGTTTCCCGGGTCCAATTGCCCGGGCATGCCGTCCCTTTTGCACCGGGCTATTTTGGAAACAGACAGGGGCGGTCTTTCTGTATATCCTGTTTGTTTTGTGGTTATTATACATGTCCCTGCGGCGGACGTGGTATCTGAACCGCACCTGCCGTCAACTGAAACAGGGCATCCCCATAGACCACAATCCACAAAACCGGCACCTCGCCCATAAAATCACCAGCGGTATGCTGCTGGCGCTGATGGGACTGTGTGCAGTTCTGGCGGCGGTGCAGATTCTGGGAATGGACAGTGTTGACCCGCCTTTGAAAGCTGACGGACCGTATCTGCTTTTGCGGGACGATTTGGGCTGGGACATGGAGCGGCTGGAGCATCCGGAAAAGGAGAGCAGTCTGACTTACACCCATTCCCTGTTGGGGGAATATTGGGATATCTATGAGGCTGTCGGGAAAAATTCATCCAGGGTCTGGATGTTTCAGGATGTGTACCGCCTGCGCAGTCCGAAAATGGCGGAGCGCATGGCGGCGGCCCTCCGGAATACGACTGTCTTCGGGAATGACGCGGATGACTGCTATGTCTATGCTGCGGACAACCTGACTGCATGGGTCTATAACGACATGGAATTAGTGGTATTCAGCGGAAATATGGCGGCAAAAATTACCTATATGGGTAGCGCGTGGGGGCCGGAAGATCCGGGGGACCTGCTGGATGCGCTTTATGAACGCTGGCAGGAATACAGATGAAAAAACGTCCTGGGGAACAGATCCCAGGACGTTTTTTCGTTTTGCTTACCAGCGGCTGTTTTCGCCGTCGGTCAGGATGCCGTCGGTATCATGGACGCGGGCATTGTCCAGCATTTTCTGGAAGCTGGTGCGTCCGGCGACGGCGTTTTCCGCCTTATCCATCGCATTTTCAGCCGCACGTCCCACGCTGTCCGCGGCCTGACGGGCTTCATTCCCCAATGTGCTGCCGGTATTGTTCCAACTGCCGCTATCGTTTGTGGCGGTATTGCCAGTACCAGAGTTGTAAGTGCCGTTAGTACCGGTGCCGCTGGTGCCGGAATTGTAAGTGCCGGTTCCATTGGTACCGGTGCTGTTCGTACCATTGTTGTTCCCCATAATGGCATCACCGCTGCTGTTCGGGGAGGTGGTGCTGCTGCCCATTGAACCCTGATTGTTGTTGGTTCCCCGGCCGCCGCAGGCCGCAAGGGTCAGAACCATAACTGCTGCTGTGAAAATCATTGCCGCTCTTTTCATCATCTCGTCCTCCTTACTGAAAATCGCGCCGCAGGGCGCTGGGAGTAGTATGAGCGAAAAAAGCGCTTTTTACCGCTGGCGATATTTGTAAAAAAATCAGGCCCTGACGGCGCTTTTCCCAACTATTTCCAAAATTTCCTCTTTTGATTTGCCACCGGTTTCCTGACAGATCAATTCGCCGCTTTTAAAGACCATGAGAGTCGGGACGCTGACGATGCGGAAGCGCCGGACGAGCTCCGGCTCCTCGTCCACATTGACCTTACCGACCTTGAGTCCCTTTTCCTCCCGGGCGATCTCGTCAACAGTAGGGGCCAGGGCCATACAGGGCGGGCACCAGGACGCCCAGAAATCCACCAACACCGGCTCACTGTGCATCAGGACCTCATGGTCAAAATTATCTTTAGTTAAAACGGTATAATCCATAGAAAAACTCCCTTCAGAAGATGATAAAGGTAGTATACCCTGTTTTGCAGGAAAGCACAACGGTTAATTCAATGACAGGCACCGGGGCGTTTTTTCCGGCATAGTCTGGAAGGAAAAGGAGGTCAATGCTATGCCCATTATTTTCCTCAGTCCCTCGACACAGGAGAACAATCTTTACGTGACCGGCACTGGTAGTGAGGAATACTGGATGAACCGTCTGGCGGACGAAATGATTCCGTATTTAAAGAGCTGCGGGATACGTTATACCCGCAACACGCCGGAGATGACAGCCGGGAGTTCGATCCGTCAGGCCAATGAAGGCTGGTACGACTTCTATCTGGCGCTGCATTCCAACGCCGCCGCGCCGGAAAATTATGGAAATGTCCGCGGCATTATTGCATTTTACTATCCCACCAGCACCCAGGGACAGCGGGCCGCACAGATATTTGTGAATAATCTCCGCACGGCCTACCCACAGCCGGACAAAGTTGTCACCCGCAGCACGACGGCATTGGGCGAGGTGCGTGACTCGAAATTCCCGGCGGTACTGCTGGAGCTGGGGTATCATGACAACGTGGAGGACGCCCGCTGGGTGGAGACGCATCTGGTGGATATTGCGCGGAATTTAGTGCTCAGTCTGACGGACTATTTTGATATTCCCTTTATTTGGCCCAGCGATCCGTGGACGGGGACGGTGCAGGCCGGCGGCACGCTGAACCTGAGGAACCGGCCCAATACCAGTTCAGCGGTAATCGCCAATATTCCCAACGGCGCGCAGGTACGGGTTTTCGGGCAGTATGATAACTGGTATGTGGTACAGTAAGGTCCTGATATAATAGAACGCAATCAGACAAGCTCTTATAACAAAGGAGCACTGGTTGCGTTCTGCTTCTCGCCGCTCTCATTTTCAACTCTTGATTCGCATTACAGTTATTGTATCTAACGACGTGCCGTTACGATAATTAGCGATACAGGCGGCTGTTTCCTCGCATCTAACACTCAGTTGATTCTCTATAGATCAGTTCTGTTGCTGTATGTACTGTTCTGTAATCCAGGGTAGGCTCGCTCATTCTGGTCATTAGAAGGTGGATAGCGGTATAAGCCATAATCTGCGTGTGGATATGAATCGTAGTCAGTGCCGGCGTCATGATTCTGGACTCCGGTGCATTGTCGAATCCGCACAAAAGGATATCCCTTGGAACCGACTTACCCAGCTTGCGCAGCGACTGCATAGTGTCTACGGCAATAGAGTCATTGGCGCAGATAAACATTTCCGGCATCTCCGGCAGAGCAGCAAGGGAATCTTCCATATCTATGGAGTTTGACTTGATACAGAATGTTTCATCTACAGGAACACCGGCAAGTGTCATTGTGGAGCGGAAGGCGGCATAGCGTTCAAAAAAAGACTGACAGTGCTCATAATCGCCGATGAAACCGATTTTCCGCTTCCCCTTCCGCAGCATCTCATTAACAATCCTTGTGATTCCGGTGACGCTATCCATGTAAAGCTGATCGGCGGGAAGAGAATTCCCGGACCGCTTGTTGGGTCCGTCAACAAAAAGTACAGGCAGTCCAAGGCGGCAGATCATTTCATCGTAAGACCAGTCAAACATTTCAACGCACAGGATGGCTTTGACCCGTTCTGTGGCGAATGTAACCGGGAGTGTGTGCCGGGCGAGGTCCTCGCGCTCTACTTTATATACCCTCAATATATAACCAAGCTGAGAAATCTCCCTCTTGAATCTATCAAGCATTGGTATGGTGAAGTGGTTGGACAGTAAAGACAGATTTGCCGTAAATACGGCGATTTCACCGGCGGCTCCATGACCATCGTGGGTGCCAACAGGAACCGGCTGGAGGGTGGTGCTCTCTGGAGGGGAAGCGGCACAGGCAAATTGCATATATCCCATTTCTACAGCTTTTCGAAGAATTTTCTCCCGCGTTGCATCCGCCAGGCCATCGGACTTGTTAATTGCCTTTGATACGGTATTTCGGGAAAGCCCCAGCGCGTCCGCGATGTCCTGAATGGTAGTCCTTTTCATATAATCCCCCCTGGTCTGTGGATTTTACATATCTTAACATGTAAAGCTACAAACGTCAAGCTGGAACTTGCGCGTATGAAAAGAAATGAAAACAGGACCGGAAACCTGGCAATAGGTTCCCGGTTCTGTTTTTGCTTTCAGCCCTGGCTTCTTTAGTAAAGGCGGTCAATCGTTTCTGGCTGGTTCACGGATTGACCGCGTCCAAACCGGAGTCGTCTGGACGGTGGTAAACCGGAAGGGTAAATCCGGGCTCTCAATGCGCTCCAGCAGCATTCCCGCAGCATAGTATCCCATTTCCCTGCTGGGAATCTTCACAGTGGTGAGCGGAGGATCGACTATCACCGACTGGATAGATCCATCGAAACCAGCAATCATAATATCATCAGGAATTTTCAGATTTTTTTGCCTGAGCACCTGCATGAGGGGGACGGCAAGAAAATCATTTGCGCAGATGAAAGCATCCGGGAGCGAGGGCATAGCGTCCACTCGTTCCATCAGCCATGCGGGATTTACGTAAGGGCTGTTGTCCGGCTCCAGAATGCAGAGGCGCTTGTTCAGGGGAATAC
>CAMWSZ010000315.1 GCA_947177005.1 uncultured Clostridia bacterium
CTTCCATATCCTCATTTTACCACTCCTTCTTGTCTTTGTGAATACAGCTTCTAAGTCTTGAACAGCCTCATGTCCGGCCCATCCAGCGCGGGAAACGTCCTAATCCTACCGAATTCGGGCAGAAACTCCATCTTTCTGTGGTAGACGGTTTTACATGCCTTGAGCAGACCAGCTAGAGCAATTTCAATGAGGGCTGCGATTTGGAGACTCCGGTGGAAGATTATCTGCGCAAATTTGGCTGCTATCCCGCCGCTGTGCTGGCTGATAAAATTTACCAGACCCGCGCCAATAGACTCTATTGCATAGAGCGCGGCATCCGCCTGTCCGGTCTGCCCCTGGGCCGCTGGAAGGCATCTAAGACCGATGTTAAAATCAGACGCAGAATGTATCAGGATTCTCCTGTGAGCGTAACGCCATTGAGGGCCGTAACGGCAATGCCAAGCGCCGCTTTGGCCTGGACTGCATCTTTTCCAAATTGGATGAGACCGCTAAAACGGAAGCTGCTTTCATCATTCTCGCCTTGATCGCCAGCCACCGCCTGGCATCTTCCCGTGCGCTCTTTTTCCAATACCTCTTCTTCCTGCTGGAATTATGTGTTTTTCAGCAGATCCTAAATACTGTCTCAGATCAAATCTCCCCTTTTTAATTTAATTTTTCTGCTATTTCGTGGCGCAAAATTTCAATAAAGAAGATCATATCTGATGAAAAGTATAGGAATTGATGGTACAGTTGATCCTGTCATGCGTTCGCACTACCACTTACAGCAAGATCATATTCCGATATACAGCCATAGGGGGCATTTCTTCAGTTGCTGCTGATTCGCAGAAGACCTCACAGATATGGAGGAAACAGAAGAACCTGGCAGCCCTCTATGGCCGCCAGGCTTCTCTGCTTTTACCCGCCTTGCAGTGCTATTATCACGTTTTACTCAAATTCCGGGGGATTCAAAACAATTCCTTGCTCATCTTGTCAATCTCAGCGGAGACGGCCTCGTAGACGCCCGGGAAGGTGGACATACCTAATCCCTGTGTGGTGTTGGGAATGAAATACTTGGTGCCAAAGGACTCGCAAGCCTTGCGGACCTCCTGGGCCACAAGCTCCGGCGTCCAGTCGGGACGGTCCACAGCGGCGGAGTCGATACCGCCCATAAAGGTAATCTTCCCACCGTACTTCTCAATAAGCTCAGGGATATTGTTGCTGGTCATAACGCCCTGCCAGACGTCGATACCCACGTCGATCATATCCTGTACCAGCGTGGCAGCGAAGGAATCGGAGTGGTGGACGATGAGCTCTACGCCGTGGGCTTTATAAAAGCCGTAGATCTTTTCATAGGCCGGTTTGATGAACTCCCGCCACATTTCCGGCGAGATAAAGGTAGACTGCTGACTGCCCCAGTCGTCGTGGTGGAAAATGGCATCGGGCTTGAGGTATTTACAGATCTGTTCGGCGTACCTGAGCTCCCAGCTGGTCAGCCGGTCAATGAGATCGTGCATCTCATCCGGGTACTCATAGAAGTTCATCAGACAGTTCTGGATCTCCTGAAGATGGTGGCACATCTCAAAGATACCCGGAGCGACAAACACAGTAACGAACTCCTCATCCCGGTTAATGCCCTCCAGCTGGCCCAGGAAAGGCGCCCAATCCTCATCAGTGAAGTCCAGAGAGGGCTCATGATAGTACTTGTCCAGTTCCTCGATGTCGGGGATGACAATCTTGTCCGGAGTGTGGACCGGGAACTGACCGGGAGTGCCTTCAGGCCAGGACCAAGTGATGCCCCACAGGTCCTTCACGTCTGTCTGACCAGGGGTTGCCCGCTGGTTCCGGGCGGTGAAGGGCGTGCCCATAATCATGTGCATATACTCGTACTGGTTGACATAGCGGTCAGGCTTGCCGCCGCGGATCGTCTCCAGCAGATTTTGCTTCTTTGTAAGCATACTGTATCTCCTCCTCATTCCAGTAAGGCCGTCTCACAGCAGGAAACAGCCAGTGTAGGCAATTTTATGAGAACCATAGTAGTAAGTAAGTCCATTGTCCCTGCACACCTGGAGTACCAGCATTCCATAGGCTTCCATAGAGGAAACCACCTCCTCCGGAAACCGGCATGGAGCGTCCGGATAGGAGCAGACCGTACACCGGGTACAGCACCCGGCCCCCAGGGCCAGAATATGTCCATTCCTCTCCCGCAGAGCGGAGAACATGTTCAGGAAATGCGCCTTGTGCAGGGCCTCCGTCTCCATCATGGCCTCTCCGTCAAATTCGTCCTCCAGCTCACCGATGGTCTGGACCAGGATGCCATAGGTGCAGCCCTTAATCCGCCGGGCGCACTCCTCCAGAGAGCCGCAGCCGGGAGGACAGCTCCAGCGTTTTCCATATTGGCCGCAGGCGTTTTGAGCACAGGCATCCCGGACTTCCTTCCTGCACACAATGGAACCGGGGTCCAGAGGTGACCAGGCGGAAAAGCCCGACTTCCCGGCCAGCAGGGCCAGTGTATCATACGAGATCATCTTCGTCCTCCGAAAACAACAGAGCGTCCACATAGCAGTCCTGAAATTGGGGCAGCGAGGCCAGCTCTAAAAATTCGGTGTCTCTGGCCAGCGTCTGGCTGTAGAGATATGCCTCCCGGCTCAGTGCGCAGAGCTTCGCTCCCTCACCTGCGGCATTGCCGATGGGGACGATGCGCCCCTCCAAACAGGGCGGCAACATTCCAATGCGGCAGGCGGAGGCAGGATTCAGATAATTCCCGAAGGCCCCGGCCAGATAGACCGTTTGGATCTCCCCCACAGTCCTGCCCAGCTTCTGCGCCAGCAGCTCAATGCCCGCACGGATCGCAGCCTTGGCAAGCTGCGTCTCCCGGACGTCCTGTTGGGTCAGCGTAACGGCGGAGCCATTCAGACAGTACTCCCCGCCCTCCAGAAAACCGCTCTCATCAATATGTCCGGTTTCCAGCAGCACGGCGGTCAAGTCCAGCAATCCGGAGCCGCATAGACCCACAGCTTTCCCGCCGCCGATAACGTGGTACACGATCTCACCGTTTTTCAGGGTTACATGGTCCACCGCGCCCTCTGCACCCCGCATCCCGCAGGAGATTTTCGCCCCCTCGAAAGCGGGTCCGGCGGCAGTAGAGCAGGCGATTCGCCGCTCCCGATTCCCCAGGACCATTTCTCCGTTGGTCCCAATGTCAATGAGCAGAGTCAATTCCTCCAGCTCGCCGAACCGGACAGCGGTCATACAGGCCGCTGTATCCCCGCCTACAAAACCGGCGATATTGGGCAGCATCCGGATTTTTCCGGAGATAGGCAGCAGGCCCTCCGCTTCCAGGGCTTCCGATACTTGCGGCATATATGGCGGTGTCACCAGAGAATCAGGGGCAATTCCCAGCAGCAGATGATGCATGGCGGTATTGCCTGCGGCGGCAGCGGCAGTGATCTCAAACGGAGAGATGCCCGCCTCTTCTGTCATCCGTTCCGTCAGCGATACAAGTGCTTCCCGGACGCAGTTCTGTAAGGCATCCCCGCCGTGCTCCAGTGTGTACTGAATGCGTGAGATTACATCGGCCCCGTACTGCCTCTGGGGATTGAGTGCGCTGGCGGAGGCCAAAAGCGTTCCCGTTCTCCCGTCCAGCAGATAGGCGGCCAAGGTGGTGGTCCCCACGTCCAGAGCCAGAACATAGCGGTCCGTTCCGTCCGGGCGGACAGATACGGCAGTCCCCACTGTCAGAACCGCCTCCTGACGGCCCCCTGGCAGCGTTACCGTCATATCCCGGTCTACAGCCGTCTGGCAGGTCAGAATCTCCTGCCCGTCCAGCACAGCCCGGCACTTGCCGCAGGTTCCCTTTCCGCCACAGGGCGCGTCGGGACGCAGCCCCGCGGTGATCTGGGCTTGAAGCAGCGTGGTCCCGGCTGTTACAGAGACACAGACGCCCTGCGGCTCAAATGTAACGCGCACAGAGTATCAGGCGGCCAGTTCTTTCGCCCGCTTGGCAGCGGAGGCGGCGTCATCCGTGTAGGCGTCCGCGCCCACTTCATCGGCAAACTCCTGGCTGATGGGTGCGCCGCCGATCATAACCTTCACCTCAGAGCGCCAGGGAGCGGCATTGATTGCGGCCAAGGTATCCTTCAGTGCGGGCATAGTGGTGGTCAGCAGTGCGGAACAGGCAATGATCCTGGTGCCGGGATTCTCCTCGTAGGCGGCCAGAAACTTGTCCTTAGGCACGTCCACGACCAAATCGATGACCTCAAATCCGGCGGACTCAATCATCATGGCTACCAGATTCTTACCGATGACGTGGAGTT
>CAMWSZ010000316.1 GCA_947177005.1 uncultured Clostridia bacterium
ATCATAGCCCTCGCCCACATAAGGGTCGATATAGATCACCTTTCCTTCGTCCTTCACTATTCGGATACTGGCCTGCCCCTGGTAAAGCAATTCAGCCGGACCAGGAATATTCTCTGACGGGGCGCTCGGCTCCATCTGAGCAGACTCTGCCTGGGCGGGAGGCTCCGTTTCAACGTGGGGCAAATCAGGCGGTGTGCCGCAGGCAGAGAACAGCATAAGGGGAACAGCCAGCAGAGACAACATTATCATTTGTTCCTTTTTCAAAGAATACGAACTCCTTATGAACGATAGTGTTTCAGCAGCTTGGCGGAATAATAACCAGCCATGGCAAACAACGCCATAACAGCGATATAATCAGCTACAAAATAAATAAGCGGCTGGCTGAAATCAAAAAATACGAATTGATTACACAAAAGCAGATAGTTTCCAATCTCCCGCCGGATAAAGGCCAGAATACCCCAAAGCCCCAGCAGTACGACAATTACACGCGGGGTAATGGTTCGGATGGCGGATTCATTCCTGCTCCCTAACACTTTGCGGATTATTCCCATGACTACTTCACCATGCAGTCCGGCGTGGACACTCATTAGCACGAATCCCCAATAGGAGGCCAGCAGGTGAATTGTCCGTATAAAGGACATTACCGCCCCGGCGCTCAGAAAAGTAAGCACATGACGGGACATGAGAATACCGCTGACCGGCAGGGCGATCATATCTGTCAGCAGAAGGAAATCGGCCACAGTTCCAAGAATGCGAACACCGTTGTACCATCCTCTGAACAAGCCTCCATGCCATTTGCGGTTTAATGTATGGTGGAGGATGAACAGTGCCGCCATCGTGATTCCCAGCCATTCATGGGCCGCTTCATCTAGCAGAGAATGAGCCATCCGCAATGGCAGCAGAATCATCATGAACACATCGACAAGTATTCTGAGAGGTAGCCTTTTCCTTCTATTCAATAAAGCCGCCCTCTCTCAGCCAATCGGTCACAGTTTCTTTGGCGCTGTCCCGTTGTTCCTGAGCGGTTTTGCCTCGGATTGCAAGGCCATCCGCTATTGTGGCATCCGGGCAGGTGTCCGCAATATGCTGGGGCGTATTGGACAGACCGCTGCCGCCGTGAGTGCAGACGGGAACAATAGTTTTGCCGGAAAAATCGTAGCTCTCCAGAAAACCGTAGACGATCATGGGCATATCGCCCCACCAGATGGGGTAGCACAGAAAAATTGTGTCATAATCTTCCATATTGTCTACCGTCTTGGAAATTTCCGGGCGGGTGTCCGCTGCTTCTTCCTGGCGGGAAATCTCCAACAATCCATCGTAGGTTTCCGGGTAGGGGGTGACATTTTCAATGCGGAACAGGTCTGCTCCGGTCTGTTCCACGATCATGTCAGCGATAATGGCGGTGTTTCCTTCCTCAATCACACCCACCTCGTACTGCTCCGCTGCCAGCGAAGAGACTGCCACCAGGATTTTGCTGTTGTCCGTTCCGCCCTCCACAGGTTCAGCGGCATCGCTCATGTTCGCGCTGCCGCCTGCCGGTATCGAAGCTGGGGTGTCCGGTTCGGAGGTTGTCCCTGATTTCCCATCAGCGGGCAGCGTAGTGCTGCCGCCGCAAGCAGATAAGGAAACAATCATAGCCAGTGTAAGCAACCATGCGACAATTTTTTTCATTGTGAGGTCCCTCCTGATTACTCAATCATACTGAGGCAATGGCACACCAACTTTTTCTCCGGCCTCCTTGCAGCGGAGGAACCACGCCATGTTTTTTGCCAGCATCCGCACATTACGGATACCCTCTTTATCCGAAAGAACTTCATCCGGGGTACTGCCATGCACCATATTCCAGTAACGGGAGGAAATAATTGGCATATGTCCCCACAGGAAAAATTTATTCAGTTGGTCCAGTGTGGCAGTTGTTCCGGCTCGTCTGGCCGACACCACCGCTGCCGCTGGTTTTAGATAGAACCGGTTTTGACCAGAGTGCAAATCAGCGAAGAAAACTCTGCCCATAAAAGCAGTCAGCGCACCGGTAGCTCCGGCATAGTGGACCGGGGAACCGAAGATAAATCCATCATAGTTCCCGGCAACCGCCAAAAAATCATTGACACGATCCTCGAATACACAGCGGCCCTTCTCTCCGCAGCGGCCACAGTCGATGCAGCTTTGAATCGGTTTTGCCCCAATCCAGAACAGATCGGCGCTCATTCTCTCGGCGTGAAGTACAGAGGCAATCTCCGTCAGAACCGTATGTGTGCAGCCCTTTTCGTGGGGACTGCCGTTGACCAGCAGTACCTTCATCCTTCCAATTCCTCCGCTACGCTCTTTAGATACTCCCGGATGGGAAGATGCTGGGGACACCGCTGCTCACATTTGCCGCATTTGATACAGTCGGACGCTTTGCCGTGGGTCTGCGTCAGGTTCCCGTAGTAGGTCCGGGCCACCATCCCCTGGGGACCGCCGAACCGCTTCAAATTGTTGTAGATGGCAAAGTAGTCCGGGATAGCGATTTTCTTGGGGCAATCGTCCACACAATAACGACAGGCCGTGCAGGGAATGGTGATACTGGCCTTGATGATCTCGGTAGCCTGGGCTACGATTTCCTGCTCCTTCTCACTGAGCGGCTGAAACTTCTTCATATAGCTGATGTTATCCGCCATCTGCTCCGCGTCGCTCATACCGGAGAGAACCATCATCACATTGGCGGGACTGGCCGCAAAGCGGATTGCCCAAGACGCATCCGAACTGTCAGGGGCATAGTCATGGAACAGCCGATGAGCTTCTTCCGGGATGTTGACCAGACTGCCGCCTTTGATCGGCTCCATGACGATCACCGGCTTGCGGTGCTTGTAGGCTACCTCATAGCACTTTCTGGATTCTACGGTGGCATCCTCCCAATCCAGGTAGTTGAGCTGGATTTGAACGTATTCCATTTCCGGGTGCTTGGTCAGAATTTCGTCCAGCAGCGCCGCCTTGTCATGGAAGGACAGACCGATGTGCTTGACCTTTCCCTCCGCTTTCAGCTTCTGGACAAACTCAAACGCGCCCCATTCCTCCGCCTGCCGGTAGGACGGTCCGCCCAGGCCGTGAAGCCAGTAGTAATCCACATAGTCCACGCCCAGCCGCTCCAACTGGCTCTCAAAGAAAGCGGGGAACTCCGCTTTGTCCCGGATCATGAACAGAGACAGCTTATCCGTGATGGTGTAGGCGGTGCGGGGATACCGCTTGGCGACAGCCTCACGGAACGCCACTTCGCTGTTGCCCTTGTGGTAAGGGGCGGCGGTGTCAAAATAGGTGAAGCCGTTGTCCATAAACTGATCCACCATGCCCTTGACCCGCTCCACATCCACGCTGCCGTAATCGTTTTTGTCCAGCAGAGGCAGGCGCATTAAACCGAAACCTAACTTTTTCATAGGGAAGTCTCCTTTTCATTTGAATGATAGATTTAGTATAATGGATTTCGGGTTGCAAGAGAAGAATGGATTTGTTATCATAGTGCCAAGTCATAACTTGGTACTGGAGACAAATCAATGTACAATCATCAATTAGATACCTTTGTCAAGGTTGCAGAGTTGGGCAGTTTTAACAAGGCGGCAGAGGCCATGTTTATATCCTCCACGGCAGTCAATCAGCAAATCAATCTGCTGGAGGCAAGCTGTGGATTTGCGCTGTTTACTCGTTCCCATCGCGGCGTGAAGCTGACAACGGCGGGGGCCGCTCTCTTTGAAGATGCAAAGACGATCATCCACTTGTCGAAAGACGCACTGGACAAGGCCCGCCAGTTAGCGGATGCCTCAGAAACTACAGTGCGCGTTGGGACCTCTCTGCTGTTCAAGTGCCGGATGATACCGGACATTTGGGCAAAGGTTTCCGAACAGTGTCCAGATTTGAAAATTGAGTTGATTTCCATAAAAGAGAAGCTGGGCGGCGAGGCCAGCATTGCGGAAGTCGGGTTGAATTATGACATCAAAGAGGGCGTTTTCTGCACCATCAGTCAGAAGGGGCGATGTGCTTTCCTGGAATTGATGCGGACGCCAATTTGCTGTGCGGTATCCAAAAGCCACCGTTTAGCTGGCTTTCAAAAACTGACGCTGGACGATCTGAACGGAGAATATCTGGTAATGCCAATTCCGAATGTCTCCCAGGAATTGGACGATTTCCGGGCGGAGATCAAGCGGCGCTATCCCACGGTACAAATTATTGATTCCGCCTATTACGGCGTGGATACCTTTACCATGTGTGAATTGAATCCCTATGTACTGATTACGCAGCCTGTGTA
>CAMWSZ010000317.1 GCA_947177005.1 uncultured Clostridia bacterium
CCCATATGCTTCCGCAAAATCTCCAATACGTCTTCCCGAAAAGGCACCGCGCAGTTGGAGAAAATCCACAGCTCATCAAAACGTTCCCGATACGTAAAGCACTCCTCCAGCATCCGGTTAAGCTGAGGATGCAGGAGAGGCTCTCCGCCGGTGATCTGAAGCCGCCCCACTGTATCCGCAATCTCAAAGACGGCCCGCAGATTTTGGGAAAACTCCTCAGCCGTCATATGCGGGCGGTAGCTGTACTGAGGCACCAGCACGCCGCACAGCGCACATTTCAGGTTGCAGCGCATAGTAGGGGTCAGATTAACAACAGCCAAATTGATATGTGTACATGTCTGTTCTGCCACATTTATCCCTCCGAACCGGTTAGAGATGGAAATTTTAACAGTTCCTTTGTCTGCACAGCAACAGGAACTTTTTCCTCAAATTGAACGCAGTGATTTCCAGAACAATATTTGCATGCGTCCATATATTCGCCGTTTCTTGGCCGTGTGATAAAATTTATAAGTTTTTCCGAAAAATTCTCAGTATCCAGAAGGTCAATAAAATTAGATGGAGAATAGGGAAATCCGCCCATGTTGCAGACCGCACTCCCTGTACTGCACAGATATCCCTTTCGATTGATCAGAAACAAGACATTGCAGGATGTACATAGCCTGAATTTGGCAGTCAACTCTTCTTTTGTGTGACCTGTAAATCCTATTTTACTTTGTTTGTCCCAATAGGTGTAATTTGCAATTTCATATTTTATTCCATATTGCTCCAAACAAGCTGTAATTTCCGGAATTTTAGGCGAATGCTCCTTATAATCCGACAGCCGCACCATAAATCGCTCCTCATCTGCCATCGCCAAAAGTACCTCTTTGTTAGGAATGATAGTTCCGTTTGAAATAATGGATATTCTGTCGATTCTCTGTTCCTTTTTTAAACTGCGTATCATCTGCGCCAAGTCAGGATGCAACAGCGGCTCCCCGCCATAAAAATTGACTATTCGGACATATTGCAGGCTATCAATAACTTTATTCAGGTCTGATAAAATATCGTCCGCACAATAATTGCAGGGAGAACTCACGTATGGAATGAACAGCGAACAGTCCCGGCAGCGCAAAGAACACTTTGTCGTAATATTCAGAAATATTTGGTCAATTCTGCCGCTCATCGTTTTCTGTTCTAAAATTGCGGCCAGACATTGTTCTACATTGCGTATACTGTATTCTTTTGATGCCCAAAAAGTATAATCTGAGAAATCAATCTCCATAAACAACGATGTACAATCATATATTTCCCGATATCCTCTTAATTGTAGCATCTCATAGGTGCTGGAATAAAAAACGGATGTAATGATAACAGCGGCATCCGGATATCTTTTTTGCAGCTCATCCGGAGAAATTATCTCATGTTCACAAAAAATTGTTCCCCATTTGTCCTTCGCAATATCGCAAAAGGCGGCATAATTGATCCCCCGCTTTTTCAGGCAGTGATCCGCAACCCCGCCAATCTTTCCAGCGCCCCACAATACCAACGGCTTCTCTAAATTAGCGAAATCGGGTTTATCCCAATCACGGAAATATTCCGGGTGCGTATATTTATAAATCACAACAAACTACCTCCAAAAGTCATAGTTTTCTGGATGTGCTAAAATCATCTGCTGTGCGTGCTCTAAATCCAAAGATGTGTCAATTTCCAGATTATCTGTAAAAACCGCCTTTATCGGAAGATATTTTTCTAACTGGACATAGAAAAGTGTATTGATATATTCTAATTTTTCCACAGAAAGAAACGCCGCATTGGCCAGCTCATATTCTGACGGCCTCTCATAGGAAAACCAACACACTTTTTCATCTTGTATTCCAGCATAGATCGGGTCCGCAGAGCAGGTGTTTGTGACCGCAACGAAGTCTTCTCCAGACTGACAGTATCTGCAAAACAGATCAGATGCTGTACGGCCGATGATCGTGTCTCCGTCCAAAAAGAGAGCTTTTTCGCTGAGACCCTTTGCCCCTAAAAAGTAGCTCTGCCGCAAATTTGTTGTGGCGAAGTCCCTATTGTGTATAAATACTACATCAGGATTTACTTTTGATACCTGCTCTATTACTTCATCAGCCTGATACCCAACTACCATCCGAATTTCGTCAGCCCACTGGAGTGCTTTCAGTTGGTACTCAAAAATCGTGTGCCCGGCTGCTTTAATCAGACATTTCGGCAAGCTTGCACCCAGTCTGCTCCCGACTCCGGCCGCAGCGATCACAACCGTTTTTTTCACACTTTTCCTGCCCTTTCAAATTTCATTATAACATTTCGCAATTGGAAATCATGTGCTTCTGTCAACATAAAACCATATTTCTGCATTTCTAGGATGATTTGGTGATTAAATACGGCATTGTTATTTGTAAAATTTGTCCGACGGTACTCTCTGTTGAGACGCACAAAATCATGGTGTGTACAGATAAAACAATTACAGCTTTCGGAAATTTTCCTCAACAACCACCGCCAATCCGATGCATATTGAATCGATCCAATTAGAAGAATACAAGTACGAGAAAAATCCGCAACGATGTTCGGGAATTCATTTTTTCTTAGATCACATAAAACTGTTTCCTCAGAATACGGTATATAGTCAACGGGTATATACCGAATATTTTCTGGCAAAAATTCTTTTATCCGTCCATTCGCCGCGCAGACATCCACAACAGTATCGATTTTTTCAAAATTGATAAAGCGGGAAACTATCCGTAGGCGTAATAGAGCATACTCGCCGTTTTCTATACAGTTCAAATTATTTGAATTTGCGTCCTGGTCATTCCATTCCATATGCCGCCACAGCCTGGGACATTTCTCATCCCCACAAAATCCAACTGCCCATTTATAATGGATATCCTCCTGAAATCCCATATCCATTAGCTGAAATTCAAGCTCAGTGTGGTAGATAATGGAACCAATTAAAATCAGAATATTATCCCGGTCTTCCTCCAGCAGCTTCTCCGGACCGTAGATGAGTTTGCCCATATAGGTTGTCCCGATCAGTTCCGAGTTGTTGTCTACAAAATAATCAATACCTCGGTAAATAGCGTCTTGGTCCATTTCCCACCGAACAGCGTAGTCAAAGCCTCCAAATATGATATGTTTCTTCATTACTTTTTCTCCCAAATTTTCCATGGTGCATCGCCGTTCTTCCACAACAGCTCCAACCGTCCGCGGTCCCGCTGCGTATCCATGCACTGCCAGAATCCCTCGTGCTTGTAAATGCCCAGCCGCCCGGTTCCTGCCAGGGTTTCCAGAGGCTTCCGTTCTAAAACACAACTCTCCTCCGGGCTGAGATAATTAAATACATCTGGTTCCATGACCATAAAGCCGCCGTTGATCCAACCGCCGTCCTCTTTCGCTTTCTCCCGGAAACCAGTAACAGTAGCACCCTCCAGGTCCAGCACGCCAAAACGTCCGCCGGGCTGGATGCCGGTCAAGGTAACGGTTTTGCCCGATTCTTTATGTTGAGCCAACAGGGCATTCAGGTCTATATCGCTCACACCGTCGCCGTAAGTCAGCATAAACGATTCGTTGCCAATGTATTTCTGTATCCGCTTGATCCGCCCGCCGGTCTGGGTGTTCAGACCGGTGTCCACCAAAGTCACCCGCCAAGGTTCCGCAATATTCGCGTGGACGGTCATGCGGTTTTCAGCCGAAAAATCAAAAGTCACATCGGAACGATATAAATAGTAATCCGCGAAATATTCTTTAATGATATGGCCCTTATATCCGCAGCAGATCACAAAGTCGTTGAATCCAAAACTGGAGTAATATTTCATAATGTGCCATAAAATCGGCTGGTCGCCAATAGTAATCATTGGTTTTGGCTTCAGGTGACTCTCCTCGCTGATGCGGGTGCCGAGTCCTCCGGCTAAAATCACGACCTTCACTGCACCAATCCTCCCGCCATTTCCGGTTTTTCGATGAGGCAGGCAACTCTTTGATAGGCTGCGCTCGCTTTCAGCGCTGCTACCGCCGGGTCGTCTGGCGGGTATGTTGACAGAATCATCCGTACCTGTTCCGCCAGATGCAGCAGTTCATTGTTGGGTTTCGGTTTCTGCAATGCGGGAGTGTGGTCCAGCAAAAATTTCGCCATACCCTTCATACCCTCGCAGGCGGTCAAACCTTCCCGCAGGAATCGTGCGTAATCTACCGCATTTCCCGTCTCCAGAGCATCGAACGCTTGGGCGCAGCGCCAGCCAAAACGGTGCATCGCAGGCAGTACAGATAATTCTTGCA
>CAMWSZ010000318.1 GCA_947177005.1 uncultured Clostridia bacterium
GTGTCACGGTCAACCGGGCGGCTGGAAAGACCACCAGATACTATGTCGATGAGTTCCACCTTCTGTTAAAAGGTGAGCTGGCGGCATGGAGCGTGGAGATTTGGAAGCGTTTTCGCAAATAGCACCTCTAGGGATACCAACTAAGAACGCCGCCCGGATAACCGAGCGGCGTTCTTAATACACACAAGGGGCCTAAATCTGCAAACCGCCGCAAAAGGCTCTGAGAGGGCCTACAAGGGCCGTTTGCTTCTGGGCGTGTAAATCCTCATCCCGACCCGCAAAGAAGCAGCACGGGCCGTTCTGGTTCGTTTCTAACCCATTTTAGGTCATCGTCCTCAAGTGCAGGCGCAAATCAAGGCTCGGAGGACTGGGGAAGTTTCGGATACAAGACAAGCTCGAACCTGTCCTTTCCGCCGCGCCGGGAGGGGCGCGTATACACGGCCCGCTCAAGAATATCCCGCAGCAGTTCGTTCTTTGCCTGCGCCGACGGGAGAGCTGCATACACGTCAAGCAGCTTTTCAACTTTTGGGATGATGCTCTGACGGCTGGCGGCAATTCGCTCGCCCTCCGCCAGCTCATCCCGGAGCCGTGCAATGGTCTCGGTGGTGTCATTTATCCGCTGGGAGATTGAGCGGGAACGCTCAAGGAAAGTGTTGGTATCGTAAACCCCCTGTTCCAGCAGATCATGAGTGCGGGAAAGCTGCCTATGCAGGGTGTCGAGATCAGTTTCAGCTTTGCGGACATTTTTAGCCTTGAGGTCAAGCAATTCCTGATCGTCGGCATCTGGGTTACTGTCCCATTGCAGGCGATACCCGGACAGCCATTGCTCAAGGCCCTGCAAAAGTCTTTGCTCAACCGTCTCATATTTCGAGGAAACATTGTGGCAGACGGGAGAGATGCACTTGAGAAAGCGTCCCTGCTTCTGTATGGTCAGAACCATTGTCCGCCCGCACTCTCCGCAGACCAGAATACCCGCAAGGGGATTGACGAGTTTGTTGCCCTTCTTCACAGGCGCAGGCCCTCTATGCTGGGCCAGCTCTTGAGCCTTATCGAACGAGGCTTGGTCTACAAGAGCCGGGTGCAGCCCATCGACAAGAATACGGTCAGCATCGCTCGACAGGACTTTTGAGACCTTCACTTCACCGTCCACGACCCGTTTTTGCTTGTGGCGGTTCCTCCAGCGGACTTTACCGACATAGACCGGGTTTTGCAGGATATCCCAAATAGTCCTGTCCCGCCAAAAGGCGGAGGAACCGGGCGGGGCAACCCCCATACTGTCAAGGCGGCGGGCGATGGAATAGGCCCCGAATGTCTGGTAGGAGCCGTCGTCGTTCTTTTCCCCCTCCACATACAGCCGGAAGATCAGTTTAACAATGCTGGCCTCCGGTTCATGAGGTGCCAGCGTCCAGCCTTTGCCGCGCTCCACACGAACGCGCTCGTAACCGTAAGGGCAGGAGCCGCCGACCCATTTCCCCTCTTTGGCTGAAGCCTCCATACCTTGACGCAGGCGGCGGTTTATCGTCCGATACTCCTGCCGGGCCATGAACAGACCGAACTCAAAGTACTGGTTATCCATTTCATTTTGAGGGTCGTAAACCTTGAACGGCGTGATAATCCTTGTGCCGGAAACAGCAAAGGCCGTCTGAACTTGCGCTTGATCTCCTGTATTCCCACGGGCAAGACGCTCGACCTCCGCCACAAGAACGCCTTTCCAGAGGCCGTCGCCAACCTCGCGCAAAAGCCTCTGCATGACGGGCCGGGCGGCGATAGTATCGCCGGAGACGATTTCCTGATAAATCTCCGTTACGTCATAATCGCCTTTTTTGGCAACCTCCAGCAGCAGGGCTTTGTGCCGGGAAAGGGTCTCCCCTTGACCGAGAGCTTCTGCCTCTACATCTGCGCGGGACTTCCGCAGATAGATACAATACGGCAATGTAATCACCTCCCGCCGTCAGTCCGAAAGGCGACATAGATCACATTGCGGACACGTCTGAGAACTCGGTTCCTGCGCCGCTCTTAATTCGAAAAGCAATTTCCATGTCGGCCTGCATGAGCTTGTCCAGCAAGCATGAAATCTCGTTTTTGAGCTGACTTTGGAGCGCCATGAGATCAGAGAGGGTAACAGGGTCTGTTATGGCTCCGCCGGTGGCTTCAATCAGTTTCCGGATATCCGCCCGCAGGGTTTGGAGCGTATGCAAAAGCTCCTGATACACCCGCAGCCGTTCCGGCTGGGAAAGCTGCATATCCCGGCACAGCAGCAGGTAAAAGCTGTCGAAGCACCGCGACACAACGGGCCGCAATGAAACGGGCATATTTTTGTAATGCTTCTCAAAATTCACATGGTCGTTGTAGAAAATCTGCTCTACGTGATTTCGCTCATCGGAGTAGCCCAGCAGGTAGTCGGTGGACACGTCGAAAAATTTCGCAAGGAAGCAGATGGTCTCGATGTCCGGCTCTTTCCCCTCGGTCTCATAGCCGGAAACGGTAGAACGCTTTTTGTTGATGATTTTGGCAAGTTCCTCCTGCGTCAAGCGCTTTTCTTTCCGCAGGGCGGTTAAACGGTTGGAAAAAATTTGCATGATTACACCTCCATATGGAATTTCATTATAGCTGGAATGCCCCGTTTTGTGTAGTTAATTCCCCTAAAAACGGCATTATAAGTGTAACCCCTAAATTTTGCCCCAAATAGGGGTTGACTTTCCCCTTTTTGGGGAGTACAATAGCCACACAAACCCGAACAGGGGCATCGGGAGAAAGGAGAAGAAAACATGAGAACAATCATGAAGCGGTTGAGAAAGGAGCAGGGATACACGCAGGAGACCTTGGCAAAAGAGCTGGGCGTCAGCACCAGTCACTACTCTCAGGTTGAAACCGGGGACAAGCAGCCCTCTCTCAATCTGGGCCTGCGTATCAAGCGGGTACTCAACTACTACGGCGACGATATCTTTGATAACGAGCCGATTGTCCGAAAGTAATTTTTGCCCTGTTTTGCCCCACTTCGGGTCAAAACGCTTGAAACTATCAACCGGCATCTCCGTTCCGGGGATTTTGCATCGCCTTTCATGCTTAAAATTCTACCGTATGGGGAGGTGAAAATAAATGGCAAGACAGGCCACAAAAGCCATAGGCAATAGATATTTCGAGGCACGAATGAGGGCCGCAAAGTTCAACGAGCGCCTTGCGACACGGGCAGGGGCAATCGAATACCTGCCCGGAGTTACCGAGGAAATGCTCAAAAAGTACGAGCTGGACATCACAAGACCGCCGAATATCGTCGTTGCGCTCATGGCGGACGCATATAACGAATCGGAATTGCGGGCGTGGTATTGCGTCAATGAATGCCCGCTGGGAAAGGATTGCCGGGAAATCCCGGAGATGCCTCCGGAGAGAGTGCTTGTCCGTCTCCAGAACGCCAAATCCGGAGTAAACGATGTGGTTGCTACCCTCTCCGACATTCTGGATGACGGCGTGATCGACAAGGATGAGGTCAGACAACTCCCGCAACTGCGGGATGAGCTGCTGGAAGTCCGGCGGCGTATGGACGAAGCCTTGCTCTGCTGGAACGGGCACAACGCGGACAGCTTACGAACTAAACGACAAGGAGGTGCAGCATGGTTGAGGCCAATGTCGTCCGCGAGTTCATGGTAGGCAATACCCGTATCAAAATTGCGGACAACATCTGCCGTCAGAAGACAGCCGGAGACGTGGAACGGCTTTTGACCCAAATTGCAAAGCGGTCACAGCGCTATTTCAGCGAACCGGTTTCAACCAAAAACGATGAACCCAGAAAAGATAAAAGAATACCCACCCGTTTTGGTGAGTATCGCGGCAATGATTCTCTTTTTAGCCCTTGCTGTGACGACAATCACGGCAGAGTGTCAGAAGCCGGTACATAGGCCGGAAAAAACGGTTAGCTCTCTGTACTTGTCCAGCCAGCAAGAGGAGCGCGGCATACAGCCGCAGGCGGAGGAGGCGGCAGCGTGAAGCAGAAGAAAACACGCCGCAGACGGAAAACGTGGCCGGTATGGGTGCTGATTATACTGGCGGAGCTGCTGGCAGCGGCGATTCCCGCAGGAATAGCAGCGGCTTTCCTCTTGCCGGTCAGCTTCAAGGCTCGCGGAGAGTTTGGGGTCGGAGGCGAATGGCTTGTTATCCTGCTCCTGTTCTGCGGCGCGTACACGGCGATTCACCGCTGGTTCTGCAACAAACTTTTCGGATAGCAGGCCGGGAAAAGTGGTGGCGACTGACAGATTATGGGAGCAAAC